>JACCTS010000585.1 GCA_013812245.1 Rubrobacter sp. | reverse complement strand
AGGTCCGCGAGGCCGCCGACGACGTGGTCCCGCCGGTCGAGGTCCGCGAGGCCGCCGACGACGTGGTCCCGCCGGTCGAGGAGGATGGCGTGGCCTCTTATCTGGAGCGCCTGCTCGGGGAATCCGGGGGCTCGTAGTGCCGGAGCTTCCCGAGACGACCGTTATTTCCGAGGATGTCCTTTCCCTGGCCGGTGGTCGGAAGGTGCTGCGGGCTGCCGTCTTCCGCCCAGACGTGACCAACGTGGAGCCGGAGGAGTTCGCGAGGAGGCTCGTCGGGCGGAGGCTGCGCGGGACAGGACGGCGCGGCAAAATCATTGTGCTCGACTTCGGGGACGTGGTCGGCCTGATCCACCTCGTCATCTCCGGGCGGGTGCTTCGTCTCCCGGAATGGACGGAACTGGACAGGATGAATACCGCAGTCCTGGAGTTCGAGGGCGGTGTGACGCTCTCGTTCGCCAAACTCTGGCTCGGGTACTTCCACCTCTATGAGCCGGGGAAGGTGGACGAACACCCCCTGATCTCACGCCTCGGCCCCGAACCTTTTTCGGAGGACTTCACGCTGGAGTACCTGTCGAAGGCCTTCTCCCGCAAGGCGAACATCAAAGGCCTCCTCCTCGACCAGTCCGTCGTGGCGGGCCTCGGCAATATCTACGTGGACGAGGTTCTCTTCGCCGCCGGCGTCCACCCCACCCGCAAGGCCGACACCCTCACGCCAGAGGAGATAGGGAAGGTCCACACCGCCGCCCGCGACATCTTGCGGCGCGCCATCGAACTCCGGGGCACGACCTTCGACTCATACCACGACGCCTTCGGGGAGACCGGCAAGTACCAGCACCAACTCCGGGTCTTCACCCGGCAGGGCGAACCCTGCCCCGTCTGCGGCACGGAGATCGTCAAGTCCCGCGTCGCCGGCCGGGGGACGCACGCCTGCCCGAACTGCCAGCCGTTGGAGCAGGGCGGCATTTCAGCTGGTCAGCCGGTCAGCGAATTGGTGAGGCGCAAAAGAGGATAGACGGAAGTTCCCGATACCGGGCGTCCTATTTGGGCGACTGCATCTGGTAGAAGTCGAATTCCCACGGGAGCTCTTTGTTGAGTTCACGGGCTACTTCTCGGGTCTCCCGGCGGCAGTGTTCGAGGGCGCGCTCGACCTTATCCCAGGAGAAGGTGTCTCGGGTTCCTGCCTCGAAGCCGAAGGCGTAGCCGGTGGGGTCCGAAGGCACCCTCGGACTCGAAATCAATGCTTACGAGACTCTTGAATTCAGGTGTGATCACGAACGTAGCGGTAATGGAAGGATCGCGGCTAAAACGCTGACAAGCCGAAACGCTGACAAGCCGAAACGCTGACCGGATCTCACTTGCCGCTGCTGGATCCACTATCCTGTGATTGGTCCTTGGGAGCGTCGGGCGCGGATTCCTGGCTCTCCGGGTTGCTTTCGCCTTTCGTGGCCGGTGGGAGCTTGATGACGTCCGGGTTGGAGCTCGCCAGCTCGCGGGCCTTCGCGTAGAAATCTTCGGCCTTCTCGTAATCGTCACTGGCCCGCGAGAGGATCTTCAGGGCGCGTTCCCTGTTCTCCGTCAGGGCTGGGTCTTTTCCCATGACCCCGTAGAACTCTATCTCACTGGCCTCGGCCGAGAGCTGGGCGTCCATCGCCTTCGAGAGGAGCGTGGCGTATCTCTGGATGACCGGGTCCACGTCCATCTCCTGCACGTTCTCCATGCGGGTCTCGGCGTCACGGAGGCTGTTGCTGGCTTTCTGGAGTGTCTGCCGGGCTTTCGCGATGTCGTCCTTCTGATCGGCGGCTTTTTCGCCATCTTCGATCTGCTTCCGCGCCTTCCCGTACGACTCACGGGCCTGGTCGAAGAGCCGGTTGTGCTCCGCGATGGCGCCATTCGCCTTCGTCACGACGTCCTCGGCCTCCTTGCGCTGATCCCCGAAAGGGCCGGAGCACCCTGAAAGGAATAGAAAGGGGAACATAATCACGACGGCGAGCGCGAGAACGTTTAACATATGCCTCATGAGAGAAGGAAGTTTACCGCCTTTCGGATTGGGTTTCTCTCCGCGGGACCTGGTACGCCGGACGCTTGGCCGTCTCGCCGGACGGCTTCGCCGCGAGCGCCGGAAACGCACGGAAAAGAGTTCGAGCCTCGACGACCGGGCAGCCGCCGCCATTCGGGAGCACGAGCAGGTCCACGCCGCGCTCTTCGAGCGTATGACGCGGCTCACCGAAAAAGCCGAGCGCCTGGAAGAGGCCGGCACGCCGAGTGAGAGCGCCGGCAATCGCGCCGGACGCGCCAGGGAAGAGGTGGAAGCGGAGCTTGCCGCACTGCGCGCCGCCTTCGTGGCCGCCGCCGGGAAACGGGGACGCAAGACCTTCGACCGCCAGGTTCGAAGCCGGTATCCGGGCCTCGAACTCCCGGCCGCCGGCCGCTGATCCCGGCGAGACGGCTGCCTTTCTTAACCGCCGCTGGAGGTAGCGGAGCCGATTGCCTCTTTTACTAGCCTGCGGGCCTCGGGTCCGGTCTTGGGGTTCAGGAAGAGAAAGGCCACGCCCGCGAGGAGGAGCAGCAACAAGATGCGGGAGCCGCCACCGCCCTCGCGGACTTTCTCGCCCCGTACTCGCTTGCTGCCCTGCTGGGCGGCCGACACGGCGGCCTCTACCTGCTTGCGGAGCTTGTCGTCGTCCCACAGCCGGGTGACGATGTCCGTCGCGTCCTCGCCCGAGAGCTCGTTGTAGATGTTGCGGGCGGACTCGATGAACACGCGGAGGTTGTCCCTGAGATCGTCGTCGTAGAGTAGCCGCTCCACCACGGGCCTCGCACCCTCGTAGGCGGCGACCACCGACGCGGCGGGGATGAATCTCGTTTCCTCGGCCTGCTCCTTCAGCCTTTCGGCCCGGCTCTTTCTTCCGAACAAGGTGGACCTCCCTGTTGTTCTTCACGCTCTCCGAACGGCATCTACCCCGCCCATCATACCCTTTTTCATGTGTCTCTATCCTGACAGCGAGCTTCCCTGACGTGTTACCCGAGCGGTTTCACGTTTACCCGCAATTCTTCGCCGTCCACGCTCAGGCGTTCGCCATCGGGGACTTCATCGTCCAGGTCGAGATCACGAGCCAGCACCTCCGTTTTGAAGTACCCGCCCCAGCGGCCCTCCAGAAGCTCCCGGACCCGCTGGCTCCCTGAGACGCCGACGGCGACGGACGCCTCTATCTCGAAGCCTTTCTCCCTGCGCAGGTTCTGTACCTTGTGGACCAGCTCGCGCACAAGTCCCTCGTCGAGCAGGTCAGGTTCCAGCTCTGTCGAGAGCGCGACCGAAAGATCCCGCTCCCTCGACAGCGCGTACCCCTCACGTTCCCCCGGCTCCACGAGCAGTTCGTCCGGCGAAAGGGTGACCTCCTGCCCGTCCACCGTTATGGAGACGGCCTCACCGGCGGCTGCACGGGCGCCGGTCTCCGGCGGCGCGGCGACAAGGGTGGCCCGGATGCCCGGCACGAGCCCGCCGTACTTCGGCCCCACGACGCCGAGGTTGGGTTTGAGGTCGTAGGCGACGATGTCCTCCACCTCCCCGAAGCGCAACTCCTTGACGTTCAGCTCGTCCAGTACGATGGGCTCAAGGCTCCGTACGCCCTCCTCGAAGCCCTCGTCCGCAGCGTCACCCGGCACGACGACGACCTCGCGCAGGGGCTGGCGGGTCTTTATGGCCGCCGCGTTGCGGGACGCCCGGCCGAGCGCGACGACGCGCCGGGCACCCTCCATCCGTCGCGAGAGGTTACGGTCTATGAGGACTTCCTCAACCTTGGGCCAGTCAGCCAGATGGACACTCTCGGGGGCCTCGGCGTCCACGTTGACGACCAGGTTCCGGTAGAGCGACTCCGCCACGAATGGGGTGAAAGGCGCTGCGAGTTTGGTGACCGTCACCAGGCACTCGTAGAGTGTGGAGTGGGCGGCCTTCTTGTCTTCGTCGTCCTCGCCCTTCCAGAAGCGGCGGCGGCTGCGCCGGACGTACCAGTTGGAGAGCTCGTCCACGAACGCGCCGAGCGCCCGGCCCGCCGCCGTGACGTCGTAGTCGTCCAGTTCTTGCGTGACCGTCTGAACCGTGAGCTGCAACTCCGAGAGGACCCAGCGATCCATCAGGCTGCGCTGTCCGGGCGGCACGAAATCGTCCTGCGGGTCGAAGCCGTCTATGCGGGCGTAGGTGACGAAGAACGAGTACGTGTTCCACAGGGTGAGCAGGTACTTGCGGACGGCCTCGTCCACCTGGTCCTCGGAGAACCGCCGGGTGTTACCCGGGCTCGTGGACGTATACAGCGCCCACCGCAGGGCGTCGGCACCCTGCCGGTCGAAAAGCTCCCACGGGTCTATGACGTTGCCGAGGGATTTGCTCATCTTCTTGCCCTCGGCGTCCAGGATGTGTCCCAGTACCAGGCACGTCTTGTACGGGGATCTTCCGAAGAGCATAGTGTTCACGGCCAGCAGCGAATAGAACCAGCCCCGCGTCTGATCCACGGCCTCGCAGATGTAGTCAGCTGGGAACTGCCGGTCGAAGCGCTCTTCCGCCTCCTCGCCGCCGTTCGGATAAGCCCACTGGGCGAACGGCATGCTCCCCGAGTCGAACCACACGTCCAGAACCTCGAGGACTCGGGTTGCCTCCTCGCCAGTTTCGGGATGGCGGATGCGGACCCGGTCTATGTACGGCCGGTGTAGGTCGTCGGGAACGGGGTCTATTGCGAGTTCACGCAGTTCTTCGACACTTCCCACGACCACCACGTCGCCCGATTCGGTGCGCCAGATCGGTAGTGGCGTCCCCCAGAAGCGCTCGCGGGAGAGGGCCCAGTCTATGTTGTTCTTCAACCAGTCCCCGAAGCGGCCCCACTTCACGTGGTCCGGGACCCAGTTGATCTCCTCATTCTCCGAGAGAAGTTCGTCGAGCACCTGCGTCGTCCGGGCGTACCAGGCCCGCTTGGCGTAGTACAGCAGCGGCGTCCCGCACCGCCAGCAGTGCGGGTAGGCGTGCTCGTACTCCTCGGCCCGGAACAGCAGCTTCTTCTCCCGCAGTTCCTCCACGAGCCCCGCGTCCGCCTCTTTCACAAAGACGTCCGCGAACGGCCCGACCCGCACGTCGAAGCTCCCGTCGGGCTTCACCGGATGGATGGTCGGCAGGCCGTATCGCTGCCCGGTTCGGGCGTCGTCTTCGCCGTAGGCCGGGGCTGTGTGGACGAGCCCCGTGCCTTCGGTAGTGGTCACGTAATCTCCGAGCACGACGGTCCACAGGTTCTCGTGGCTTTCCTCGTCTTCGACGGGCACGTAGTCGAACGGGCGATGGTATTTCAGCCCTTCGAGATCCCGGCCCTTCCTGGTTTCGAGGACGCGGTAGTTGCCTTCTCCAAACACGCGGTCGAGAAGCTCCGAGGCCGCTATCAGCTTCTCGCCATCGACCTCTACGGTCGCATAGTCCACGTTCGGGTTGGCGGCGACGGCGGCGTTGGAGACGAGGGTCCACGGGGTCGTGGTCCAGACGAGGAGGCTGGTGTCTTCATTATCTTCGAGCGGCAGCCGCACGTAGACGCTCGGGTCCACGACGGGTTCGGGGTACTGCTGGTAGCCCAGTGCGACCTCGGCGGAGGAGAGGGAGGTCTGGTCACGGGGGCAATGGGCGCTGACCTTGTAGCCTTCGTAGAGGAGATCCCGATCATGCAGGGTCTTCAGCGCCCACCAGACGCTCTCTATATACGAGTCGTCGAGGGTACGGTATGGGTCGTCCATGTCCACCCAGAAGCCCATGCGGGCGCTCATCCGCTTCCATTCGTCCACGTAGCGGAATACGGACTCGCGGCACAGGCTGTTGAACTCCTCGACGCCGTACTCTTCTATGTCCCCCTTGCCGTTGAGCCCCAGTTCTTTCTCGACCTGTATCTCCACGGGCAGACCGTGCGTGTCCCAGCCGCCCTTGCGGACCACGCGATAGCCCTGCATGGTTTTGTAGCGTGGGATGAGGTCCTTGAAAGAGCGCGCCAGGACGTGATGGAAACCCGGCGCCCCGTTGGCCGTGGGCGGGCCTTCGTAGAACACGAAAGGACGGTCCTCCGGCCTGTCCTCGACAGACTTCTCGAAGGTCTTCGATTCCTCCCAGAAACCGAGCACCTCCTCCTCCAGCTTCGGGAAGTTCACCCGTGGATTCACCTGATCAAAAACCATACTCTTCCTCTCAACGCAGAAGCTCCCGCCTACCGCGGACGGAGCCAAACACTCCACCCACGGGGACGGGAGCCTGTTTCGAGACCCTCGCGGTACCACCCCGCTTGCCCGGAGCCTCACGGCCCCCGGACCTCTTGCCGGACGACGCTTCATCGTCCCTCCGCTGTAACGGGCGAACCCGGCCGATCCTACTAACGCCTGAGACGACTATCGCCGTCACTTCGCTTTCGGCCGGCGGCTCGGGGAGGATGTTCGGGCCGGTCTCCGCGCCGGGCTCGCACCGTCCCCGGCTCGCTGCGGCGGAGGGTCGCGACCCTACTCGTTCCCGTCATCGCCTTGTACAGGGCTTTTTAGCCGTAAAGAGCGTGTGTGTCAAGAGCGTACGTTCGTTCCGTGGGGAGGATCGTTAAGCCTCTCTTAAGAACCGGATAAGGGTTCCGTAAGGTCTTCCGTCTAGATTGGTGGAATACATTGCGGCATCCGTGTACACGGGCGATGAAGTCGGGAAGGAGCGTGGAAAGATGGCCGAGCCGACGCTGGCGCTTTCGGCCGTCGCTGGGATGGTGTCGTTTCTCTCGCCGTGCATGCTGCCCGTGATCCCCGCATTCCTCGCGCAACTGGCCGGCACTTCGCTCGGACACGAAGATATCGGGCGGCGGGACGTGCTTGCTGGAGCCCTGCTTTTCGTGGCCGGGTTCTCGATGGTTTTCGCCGTTCTGGGTGTCGCGTTGAACGCGGCGCTCGCGGGGGTGGCGGCTGAGACGCTGGCGTGGCTCTCCCGGCTGGCTGGAACCGTGATCATTTTACTCGGGCTGCACATGACGGGGCTGCTTCGCGTGCCCATCCTCGACCGCGAATATTCGATCAAACCGACGAAAATCGGGCCTGGTTATCTGGCCCCCGCCATCTTCGGCGCATCTTTCGCGGTCGCCTGGACGCCGTGCGTCGGCCCGATCCTGGGCAGCACGCTCGCCCTCGCGGCGGCCCGGCCAGCGTCGGCGTTCCCTTTGCTGCTCGCGTACGCCCTGGGGCTAGGGGCCCCGTTCCTGCTCGTCGGGCTGTTCCCATCCAGGGCTTTCGCGTTCTTCAGGCGGCATGGCCGTTTAGCCGCGCGGCTCCATACCGTTTTTGGGGCTGTCCTGATCGGGATGGGGGCGCTCGTGTTCACCGGCAAACTCAGCCTGCTGGCAAACTTCGGAGTCCTGAACGAGGTGTTTCTATGAGATCCGTGATCCCGAGGCCGTTCCTGCTTGTCCTGACGCTGATGCTGGTGGTCGGAGGGATCGCCTTTATCGAACTTCGCCTCGATGCGGTGGGTA
>JACCTS010000560.1 GCA_013812245.1 Rubrobacter sp. | reverse complement strand
AGGCCGTGCCAGGGGCACGCCACGATCTCACCTTCGTGCACCCACTCGAAGCGCCAGTCGTTCTCCTTGCGTGAGACGAGAGTCCCCAGTGGCGGCCTGCCCTCGCACAACGGTCCAGTCTGGTGCGGGCAGAGGTTCGGGAGGCCATGCAGCTCGCCGTTGATGTTGAAGACTCCGATCTCACGCCGCCCGACCCTCACCAGCCTGTGGGAGCCCTCCGGGAAGTCCGAGACGCTGCCTATGACGTGCTCCTCTCGCTCCCGCGTCATCGGAGGTTGAGGCGGTTGCCGTTGGCGTCGATGTTGAAGAGCCGCAGGGCGTTCTCCCCGAAGACCTTGCGACGGACCTCGTTTGTGAAAGGAACCTGGTGCACTTTCGACGGATGATCGAAGTCGTGGTGGGGCCAGTCCGAGGCGAAGATGGTGTTGTCCTCGCCGTCGTAGAGGTTCATCATGATCACGAGGTCGCCCAGGTTCTCCGGCTCCTCGACCGGCTGGGTGGCGAAGTACATCTTCTTGAGGTACGTGCTCGGCTTGTCTTCCAGGAAGGGCACCTCGCGCCGGCGCTCGACGTACTCCCGATCCATCTTGTGCATCAGGAACGGCACCCACGAGATGCCGGCCTCGGTGACGGCTACGCGGAGGTCCGGGTACCGGACGGGCACGCCCGTGGTGATCATATGCACGATGTTCGCCATCATTGAGAAGGTGTGGCTGCATATATGCCGCCCGAACTCCGTCTCGAACTGTTGCGTGTTGAAAGGGAAGACCGGGTGAATGACGGTCACGCTGTGCATGATAACGGGGAGATCGGCCGCCTGGGCCGCTTCGTAGATGGGATCGTACTGGCGGTGGCCCCAGAGGCGTTCGAGACCGGCGCACGGCAAGAATACCCCGACCATGCCGGGCTCATCGGCGTACTTCTCGATCTCACGCGCCGCGTCCTCCGGGTCCTGCGGACAGGCGAGGATGCACCCGAGGAGGCCCTTCTCAACGTCGCACCATTTGTCCAGGAGCCAGGCGTTGTAGGCGCGCCCGAGTGCGGCGGCGTACTCTGTCTGGGCGATGACCGGTATCTTCAGGAAGTGGTCAGGGAACAGGACGCCGAGATCGACGTGGATCTCATCCAGCTCCCGGCGCATCTGGTCCGCGTCGTGGACCATCTTGCGTCCCTCCTGCCCGGAGGGAAATACGGCCTCGTAGGCGGTGGTGCCGGGAGAGAAGCCGGGAATGTCCAGATAGAACTCCTGAACGTCCTGTATGTTCTCCAGCGCCTTCTTCCAGGGCATCTCGCAGTAGGGGATGAGCTCCTTCGGCGACTCGTGGACGTGAACGTCGCAGTCCACGACCAGGATGTCCTCCAGCTTCTCCTTGCGCTCCTTCTGCCGGGCTGCCTCTCGTGTCACGATACGCTCCCGTCTCTCAGTGCATCATCCAGCCGCCGTCTATGCCGATGGTCTGGCCGGTGATGAAGGATGCCTGATCGGAGGCGAGGAAGGTTACGAGGTTGCCGATGTCCTCGGGGGTTCCGCGGCGTTTGACGCTCTGTTGTTCGAGGACCCAGCGGTTGTACTCGTCTGGGTTAGGGTGGATCTTCTCGGCGTCCGTCGGGAACGCGCCTGGGGCTATGGCGTTTACGGTCACGCCGTCGGGGCCGGTCTAGCGGGCGAGGGTGCGGGTGAAGCCGACGATGCCGCCCTTCGAGGTCACGTAGTCCAGCAGGAGTGTCCACCCGACGAAGAAGGTTATGGAGGAGACGTTAACGATGCGGCCCCAGCCCCGCTCCCGCATGTGCGGGAAGGCGGCGCGGGCGCACAGGAAGTAGCCCTTCAGGTTCACCGCCATCACCCGATCCCACTCTTCCTCTTCGATCTCCGTCCACGCCCGCCGGGGGTAGATCGCCGCGTTGTTGATCAGGATATCCAGGCTTCCGAGCTCGTCCGCCACCCGTCCCACCATCGCCTCGACGGAGCTTTTATCCGAAACATCTGCCTCCACCGCGAGCGAACGTCCGCCATTAGCCAGGACCGCATCGGCTACTTTCTCTGCCTTCTCGCGTTCCTTTTCCACCACGGCGACCGCCGCGCCCTCAGACGAGAGCCGGGTACAGATCGCCGTTCCCAGCCCCCCGCCACCACCCGTGACCACGGCCACCTTGCCTTCGAGCGAACCCGCAATAAAAGAACCTCCGATCCCACCCCTTCGGACACTGGAACTCTAGCAGATTGGCTGTGAGATCCCGCGCAATTGGTCGTCCGCCTGTACCATGTCTATTACAGTGGATGAGAGAGTCAGAGCAGAGTACGCTGGGCGCTTTGCAAGCCTGCGAACCGACAAGAGCCGTTCTCGCTGGTCCGACGCTACATGCAATCGGGCACCGCACAAACCCCTGTTGCTGCTGTCTGCGCTGGACCTGTTCGAGCGGGGCGAGGTCGAATCCAACCTGGTCAAATTGTCCCCCGATCTCGGCGAGCTGTTCGCCCGGTACTGGGAACGGGTTCTTCCTTTCGGTCAGCGGGGAAATCTCGCACTGCCATTCTTCCATCTGAGAAGCGACGGATTTTGGCATCTCCTGCCGCAGCGAGGGAGAGCGGAGATATTGAACTCCGCGTCTCAGATACGTTCCCTGTCGCGTCTCGAAGAGACTGTACTTGGCGCCTGGCTAGACGAGGCTCTCTACGAATTACTCTGCGTGCCAGAAACCCGTACCTTCTTGCGCGCCATCCTGATCGAAACGTATTTCGCTCCAGAGATACAAGAGTCGCTGGCCGAACAGAGCACCGTGAACCACGAGGCATTCCAGTACAGCAATGAATTACTTGAGCGGCGAACCGATCAGGCTGTGAAGGAGACGCTGGAATCGGTGGAGGTATACCGCCCAGCCGTCAGGGATCAAGGCTTCCGACGCGCGATAGTCACCGTTTATTCTCACCGCTGCGCCCTGTGTGGCATCCGGTTGCGGACGCTGGATGGACACACAGTGGTCGATGCCGCGCACATAATTCCGTGGAGTGTGAACCACGACGACCGGCCCGCAAACGGGATGGCGCTTTGCCGGACGTGCCACTGGACCTTTGACGAAGGGCTACTGAGGGTTGCGCCATCGTACGAGATCTTGGCTTCCGCGCAGTTGCGGGTCGCCACCAATTTGCCCGGTTATCTGTCAAACCTGGAGGGACGTGGCATCGTGCGTCCATCAAAGGATATTTACTGGCCCGATCCCGAATCCTTGCGGTGGCACCACGAGAATGTCTTTCGTCGTTGATCGACCGGGATCAATCTGCGGCGTAGTCCTGGTATACGAGGGTGAGCGTCGACACCACCAGGATCGCGCAGAGGACGAAGGCCCACGTGAACCCGAGGGCCGAGACTACGAACCCGAAGGCGAAGGCTCCTAGGCCGGTCCCGGCGTCGAAGGCGGCGTTCCACAGGGTGCTGCCCAGGCCGTACTCGGTCTTGGAGACGCGCTGCATGGTGAGGATGAGGGTGGCGTTGGTGAGCACCCCGAACCCTGCACCGAAGATGGCGGCGCCAGAGATCATCACCACCCCGCCCCACGGCATGATGGCGGTCCCCGCTGCGCAGGCGATGAGGCCGGGGGCGAGAAGGAGCCGGGCGTCGCGGCGGTCCCCGAAGCGGCCGGCCCACCAGCGGCTGATCGCTGTGACGACCCCGACGACGAGCAGCGCGCCCGCCGCCGAGAACAGACCCGAGCCCGGTACGGCGAGCGGTAGGAAGGTGACGGTCACGCCGGCGGCCATGGTCGTGGCGCAGAACAGGAGGACGAGGCGCCGGAGCGGCCCGCGCCGCATCCCGGCGAGGAAACCAGTACTATCGTTCGTCTGACTGTATGGAACGGTGTGCCGGATGCCGAGGATGGCGCCGAGGCCGAGTAGTGGAAGGAGGCCGCCGAGCAGGAAGACGGTCCCGAACCCGAAACGGTCGGAGAGCCAGAGCCCGAGCGAGTTCGAGAAGATCGTGGGCACCGTGATAGCGAGGCCGAGCAGCCCGAGCGCCTCGCCCCGGCGTTCCGGTGGGGCCAGCTCAGCGAACAGGGCGGCAAAGACCACGGTGATGGCCCCAAACCCGGCCCCGCGCACGAGCGTGACGGCCAGTATGGTCGGCAGGCTTCCAGCGAGCGCGTACAGGAAGGCGGGAACACCGAGGAACAGCAGCCCGGCGGTGAGCGCCGCGCTGTAGCCGAAGCGCGCCAGGATACGTGGCATCTGGATCTGGGTGAGCACGGTGGTGAGCATGAAGATGCCCGTCGCGAGCCCCGCGCCGGAGCTTCCTCCGCCCGCCGCGTCAGCGTAAAGCGGCACAACCGAGAGCAGCAACTGGAACCCGAAGATCGAGGTGAAGGCCGTGAAGACCAGCATCACCACGGGACGGGTCAGGAGTGGAGATTTACCTATGGTTCCGGGTTTGTCCATCCCCCTACTATATTGGAAGGTGGGTGAAGGGAGGCCCGGCTACCGCACGAGGTGGGTGAGGATGATCTTCCAGAAGGCGAGCCGTGTCCTGCCTGGGCCTGCTTCCGTCAGGCGCAGCGCCCACGAGATGCCGAGGACCAACGCCAGCCCGAAGAGCGCCAGCCCCGGGATGAGAAACGCGGCCCGGAACCCGAGGGAAGAGGCGATCAAACCCCCGCCCATCGGACCGAAGGCGAACCCCATCGCGGTGGCGGAGGAGGCTATGCCGAAGGCTGCGCCCTGCCGCTCGGGCGGGGCGGCATTCTTTATGAGGAGGTTGGCGACGGGGATGGCGCCGCCCAGGAATAGGCTCGTCATCAGGCGCAGCGCCCACAGCTCCGGGACATTGGCCACGAGAGCCTGGGGGATAGCGGCGAGCCCGGCCAGGGCAAGTGAGAAGGCGATCATGCGCCGCGTGCCGATCTTGCTCGCGAGCCTTCCGCCGAACAGAGATCCCATCGACGCCACGAGCGCGCCGGTGCCGATGATCCAACCAGCCTGCGTCGCTATCGCGCCGACCCCACCGGAGAGCGCGTGGACGTAGCCCGGCAGGGCGACGGCCGCGCTGGTTATCGAGACGTGAACCGCGAACAGCGTGAGGAGGCCGGGTAACAGCCGCCGGTACGGGAGCGAGCTGGAACCTGTTCCCGCCTCTTCGCCCTCTGTGTCCGAAGCCCGGAGAGGCCGATCCCGCGCCACCCCGAAGAAAACCAGAACGGTCGAAGCGGCGAGCAGGCCGGACGCAAGAAAGAAGGATGGTCTCAAGCCCGCCGCGTCGGCGCTTATGCCTCCTATGGCCGGACCGACCCCGGCCGCGATGAAGATGGTCGTCTGCAAGGCCCCGAGCCTCCCCCCGGCCTTCTCGGAAGGTGCGGTGGAGGCGACCAGGGCCGTGGCCGCTGGTACCGTGCCGGTGAGTGTCCCCTGGAGTAGCCTCAAGATGAGGAGCTGCCACGGGGCGGAGACGAAGGCCATCGAACCCACCACGAACACGGCGGTCAGGGTGGCGCGCAGAAGCATGATCTTGCGTCCCGTCCGGTCGGAGAGCCTGCCCCACAGCGGGGCGACCAGCGCCATCGTCGCGCCCGACGCGCCGTTGATGATGCCGGCCCACGCCGCCGCGCTCCCCGCATCCTCCACGCCCAACTGCTGCACGTAGAGCGGCATGAACGGCACCACGAACATGAACGCCGTGGTCGCCAGAAGCTGTGAGACGAGCAACACGGAGAATGACCTCCGGCCCGTCCCTTCCTGACCGCCAGGATCAGCCGAGGTGACCACATCCTCTTGCTTCTCTGAAGGCTTGCTCTTGATGAATCGCGAAACTTGCACCATACAAAGATATCGTACGTGTACGTTCGAGTCTAAGTAGGGTTGTTAAGGCATTCACCCTTCGGTGGGGTTCGGGGTCAGGAAGGGTTGTCTTGCTTCAACTCCCTCATGCGGGCCTCGCACAGGGAGAGGTCGCGCTGGAGTTCTTCGCGGAGGTCTCTGGCGCCCTCGAGATCCTGGGCGAGCTTTCCGATGCGGGCGTCCAGTTCATCGGCGCGGGCCCTGAGGTGCT
>JACCTS010000526.1 GCA_013812245.1 Rubrobacter sp. | reverse complement strand
ATCTGAAGCTCCCGTAGCTTGAAGGCGCCCTGCTCCAGCACCTCGTCGAGGTCCGGCATCACTTTCACCTCGACCCCCGCCTCCGTGCAGGTGCGCCAGATCAGGTCCACATGCTCCCGGTCCACGTCCTGCGTGGCGATGATCACCTCGTCCACGCCGTGCCTGGCGATGGCAGCCTCCAGATCCTCGACGTGCCCCACCACCGAGGCTCGCTCTATCTGCTTGCCGACATCCACCCTGGACTCGCTCACGAAGCCAACGACCTGCGTATTCATCGCGGGCGTGCGCCAGATGTGCCCGGCCAGCGCCACGCCGGGCCCCCCGGTCCCCACGATAAGCGTCCGCGTCTGCCGCCCGACCTCCCGCAAGGAGAGCTCGTAGAAGACCCGCGGGTACAGCCGCACCGCCACGAGCTGCACGTAGGCCAGCAGAGAACCGATCAGGGGCACCGACAATGGAAGTGGGTTGAAGCCCAGTATGCCCAGCCCGTAGTCTCCCACTATGAAGTCCACGATGAACAGCATCCCGGCCGCGATGGAGGTCGCGCTCGCCACCCGGATGCCCTGGTAGATGCCGGTGTAGCGCAGGATGCTCTCGTAGATACCGCTCCAGCGCAGCAGCACCACGAAGACCAGCGCCGAAAAGGCCGCAGACGGCCAGAACGTAATCCAGAACTCCGACTCCAGGCGGCCATTGGTCCGCACGAGCAGCGCGACGGCGAAGGACTCCATGACGATCACGGCGTCCACGAACATGGCCGCCCACCGCCGCAACGCGGGCGGCGACCGCCGGAACGCTTCCTGCAGCCGGCTCATCATACCGACCATTCTCTCCCTCACAGGCACCCGGACATTCTAATTTCCATCGTGCAGTTTATCCAGTAAAGCTGGCACGATGGCGACAATCTGCGCACTTTTATTACGGAGGCATGTCAAATATTCAGGTTTTTTAACACAAATGAAGTACACACGCCCGAAAATTGCGTTTATAATGGCCAGGTTGTCGTGATCGGGGCGAGAGCCTGACGGTTGTTGGAGGATACCAACAGAGTGGAAGGGTGATGGAGAACAGACTCCCGGACTTCGGACGCAGGGCATTCCTCGACCAGGATGAGTTGGCGCGAGCCTCACGAAGGCTGGAAAACGCCAGCGCGGAGGAGATCGTGGATTGGGCCTCCTACACTTATGGATACGGTCTCACGCTCTCGGTGTCCTTAGGGGGCGCCGAAGGAATGGTGCTGCTGGACATGCTCTGGCGGCGCGGCACGAACGCTCATGTCTACACTCTCGACACTGGCTTTCTGTTCGGTGAGACGGTGAAGTTCCGCGAAGAGGTCGCCGAGCGCTACGGGATGGAGATAGAGGTCGTGAGGCCCGAGCTCACCGTGGCCGAGCAGGCGCGACGGTTCGGGGACGCGCTCTACAACAAGAACCCGGATCTCTGCTGCTACATACGCAAGGTCGAGCCACAGCGGCGCACGCTCGCCGGGTACAACGCCTGGATCTCAGGCATCCGGCGTGGCCAGACGGAGCAGCGGGCGAACACGCCCATCGCCGCCTGGGAGGACGACTTCGGCGTCGCCAAGATAGCCCCGCTGGCCCGCTGGACCTCGGAGCAGGTCCAGGATTACGTCGAGAAGCACGACGTTCCCCTCAACCCCCTGCGCGAGAAGGGCTACCGGAGCATCGGCTGCGAGCCCTGCACCCGGAAGGTCGCGGAAGGCGAAGACTCCAGGGCCGGCCGCTGGTCTGGGCAGGAGAAGATCGAGTGCGGCCTCCATTCCCGGAGCACCTGGCTCACCCGTATCCCCGCCGAGAAATCTCGCCTCCTCAACCTGGGAGAGGACGAGAAGTAGGGATCCAAGGTTTGCGGAACGCCTGCGGTTCGCCGTGATGCGACATTCCCTTGTTTTCGGATAACCTTCAGCGCCGCCGCTCTTCGGGACGAATCCATGACAGCAAAGCTATCGTGCAGCAGCACGCCACAAACAGAACAATGCCGGGGAGCGCGTATCCGCGTGCCAGAAGGACGGCGGCCGTGCCCGAGACTACGGCGAGTCCGCAGTAGAGGATGCTCACCTGACGGTGGAACGTCGGGGCTGGGGTAATGCGCTGATAGATGTGCTCCCGATGGGCGCTGAAGACGTTCTTGCCCGCCCGCAGACGGCGTACCAGCGTGAAGGCCGTGTCGAAGAGGTAAGGCGTGAAGACCACCGCGGCCGCCAGGGGTAGAAACGTTACCGTCTCACCACCGGCGTAGAGGGCGGCGCCACCGAGCAGAAACCCGATGAAGTGGCTTCCCGAGTCGCCAAGGAAGATGGTGGCAGGCGCCAGGTTCCAGGCCAGAAATCCGAGCGTGGCACCCACGAATATCGACAACACTCCCATTTCATCAGAGGCCAGCGCCAGCAAAAAAAGGGCATTCACTACCGCCGTGCCGCCCGAGATGCCGTCTATCCCGTCCATGAAGTTAAAAGCGTTCATCAGGGCCACGAGCCACAGTACAGCGAGTACTCCGGCAAACGGCGCCAGAACCCCGGCGGCTTCCAGGAATGGCGGCGGAGCCGCGAGCACCAGGGCCAGCGCGGCCACGGACTGTCCGGCGGCCTTGACGCCGAAGTGCAGGTTGCCGAAGTCGTCGGCCAGCCCGACGCAGCCGGCGAGCGTCGCGCAGATCAGGAGCGTCCAGCCTTCCTCGGGCCGGAGCAGCGCCGCGCCGGCCCAGACACCCGACATCAAGGCTAAGCCACCGAGCCGGGGGGTCGGTATCTCGTGCGAGCTGCGCGGGTTGGGCACGTCTAGCAGGTTCCGCCCGACAGCGAACCGGACGAGCAAGGGCACCAGCGCCCCGGCCACGAGGAAAGCCACGCCGCCGCAGACCATGATCCAACTCACGGACGCACCATCCCGACCTCCCGCAGGCGCGCGACCTCCAGGGCTATGCCCTCGTGGAACGGCCGGGGCTTGTAACCTAGCTCTTCGCGCGCCTCATCGTAGGGGTAGGCTTTATCCTCGCGCAGCCGCAGCACCTGCTCGGATTTCACGGGGAGCGGCAGGCGCGCGCGTTCCGCGAACGCCAGGGCCTGCCGAACCGGTCCGAGCGGCAACTTCAAGATCTGGGGTTTTCGGCCTAGGGCTCCCGCGGCGGTGAGAACGAGATCCCGGTACGTCAGCGGCGCGGCGCCTGGGAGATCGTAGCTCCGGCCGACGGCCTCGGGACGTTCCAGGGCGGCGAGCATCCCGCGAGCGAGATCCTCGTGATAGACCGGCTGCCAGAGGTTCGTCCCGTCTCCGAATAGCGGGAAAATGGGAAAGCGGTCCAGGAAGCGGAGCAGATGGCGCATGTTCCGGTCCAGTTCGGAGCCGTAGATCATGGTGGGCCGCACGACCGTCCACGCGAGCCCGCTCCCCCGCACCACCTTCTCCATCTCCTTCCGGTGGCCGGAACGGTGCTCGTAGGCCGAGTGTACGCTCGTACTGCCGACCGCCAGCAGACGATCCACGCCAGAGCGGCGCATCGCGGCCACCACCTGCGGCGCGAACGTCAGCCCCGCGACGTGGGCCACGGCGTCCATCCCCGGCAGCGCCCGGACCAGAGACGCCTCATTCCCGGCGTCACCGTGGACGATCTCACTACATTCGCGCTTCAGGCGCATGAGGTTGGGGCTGCCGGATCGCATCAGACACCGGACATCGTGGCCGCATTCCAGCAAGCGCTTTAGCAGAGTGAGGCCCGGGAGGCTGGTGGCGCCGGTGAGAAGTACTCTCATAGAGAAAATTTCCGAAGAGGTTTATGCATCGGAAAACCTAGCCGCGCAAACCGGTGATCACCCGCGAGGCCCACTCCGCGTTCTCCACGTACCATTCGACGGTCTCGCGGATTCCGTTTTCGAACGGGTGTTCGGGATTCCATCCCAGCTCTTCCTGCAGCCGCGTGGAATCGGTGGCGTAGCGGCGGTCATGCCCCGGACGGTCGGTGACGAAGGAGATCATGCCCCGCGGTTTACCCAGAGCATCCAGGATGAGCTCCGTGATCTCCAGGTTCGTGCGCTCGTTGTCCCCGCCGACGTTGTAGACCCGGCCGGGCTCTCCTCGGTCCAGAGTCAGGACTACGGCGCGACAGTGGTCCTCGACGTGCAGCCAGTCGCGGACGTTCATCCCATCGCCGTAGAGCGGCACGGGCCGGTCGAGCAGCGCATGCCGGATGATGAAGAACGGTATGAGCTTCTCCGGGAACTGGTAAGGCCCGTAGTTGTTGGAGCAGCGTGTGACTATGGTGGGCGTGCCAAAGGTCTGGTAGTAGGCCCGGCACAGGAGGTCCGCCGACGCCTTGGACGCTGCGTATGGAGAGTTCGGCAACAATGGACTCTCCTCGGTGAACGCCGGGGCCTCCGGTTCAAGCGAACCGTAGACCTCGTCGGTCGAGATCTGCACGAATCGTTGGATCCCATGCCGCCGGGCGGCCTCCAGGAGGTTCTGGGTCCCCGTCACGTTCGTCTCCACGAAGACCCTGGGACCCGCGATGCTCCGGTCAACGTGGGTCTCTGCGGCGAAGTTCGCCACCGCGTCGAAGCCGCCATTCTCGGAGAAAAGCGCCTCGACGAGCATGCCGTCCTGTATCTCGCCCTTCACGAAACGGTAGTTATCCGCGTCCGCGAAATCCGCCGTGTTCTCGGGACGACCGGCGTAGGTGAGGGCGTCCAGGTTCACCCACTCGGTATCGGGGCGCTCGGGCACCATCAGGCGCAGGAAGTTGCACCCAATGAACCCGCATCCGCCGGTGACGAGCACGCGCCTCAAAGAACCCCCGCCCTGACGGCGGCGGACGGTACTCCACGGCGGAAATCTTCGGAGTGCGGAAACGGCCGCGTCATCGGGATCGCAGGTTACTACCGGCTGTTCGAGCGGTCAACAGCGGGCCGGAGACGGTGGGGCGTTCCGGCGGTCTTTCGGGGAGCGTCGCTCGACTATACTGCCCGGCTA
The DNA here is from genome assembly GCA_013812245.1 of Rubrobacter sp. Classification (GTDB taxonomy): domain Bacteria; phylum Actinomycetota; class Rubrobacteria; order Rubrobacterales; family Rubrobacteraceae; genus JACDGB01. The sequence continues at coordinate 1,147 of JACCTS010000526.1, read as the reverse complement.
TGCTCGGGAGGGTTGACTGCCCGTCTTCAAGAACGTCATGGACTTGCAGATAACGCGGGAACAAGCGCGCCCGCTATCGGGAAGGCCCGGGGAGTTTCTGGCGAGTGGCGAAAGTATGTTCTCTGAGGAGCAGGAGCTAGCTCTCCCAGGTCGGTGACCCACTCAGAAGAAACCATGCAGAGGTTCGGTACGAGGATCTTCTGGAGCATCCCGAAGCCGAGATGTGCTACGACCTGGGCGGCGGGTAATCGCTCAGGAGATCTCGAGGGCCGCCCGCCGGGAAGATACGCCTCTGCTACTTGCGGATCTTGCGTTCCTGTAATACGCTTCCCGAGTTTGCTCCATATAGAAACATGGCTACAGGAGGTCACCGACTGTGAAGATACTGGTACTGGGTGGGGACGGCTTCTGCGGCTGGCCCACCGCGCTGCACCTCTCGGCGCAAGGATACGAGGTGGCTATAGCCGACAACCTCTCCCGGCGCAAGATAGACGTCGAACTGGAGTGTGAGTCCCTCACCCCGATCCGCCCGATGGGCGAGCGCCTTAACGCCTGGGAGGAGCTAACCGGCAACCGGATAGACTTCCACAACATCAACGTCGCCCAGAACTACCGCCAGCTTCTGGACCTGCTCCTCGAGTGGAAGCCCGACGGGGTCATCCACTTCGCCGAGCAACGGGCCGCGCCCTACTCGATGAAGTCTAGCTACCACAAGCGCTACACCGTGGATAACAACCTCAACGCGACCAACAACCTGCTGGCGGCGATCACCGAGAGCGGGCTTGACATCCACGTGGTGCATCTGGGGACCATGGGCGTCTACGGCTACGGCACGGCCGGGATGCAGATCCCCGAAGGGTATCTGACGGTCAAGGTCGAGACCGATGAGGGCGAGCTGGTAGAGCAGGAGATCCTCTACCCGCCAAACCCGGGTAGCATCTACCACCTGACCAAGACCCAGGATCAGCTCCTGTTCGCCTACTACAACAAGAACGACCTGACGCGCGTCACCGATCTGCACCAGGGCATCGTGTGGGGAACCCAGACCGCGGAGACTAGGCTGGACGAGCGCCTGATAAACCGCTTCGACTACGACGGCGACTACGGTACCGTCCTCAACCGCTTCCTGATGCAGGCCGCCGTGGGC
>JACCTS010000451.1 GCA_013812245.1 Rubrobacter sp. | reverse complement strand
CGGCGGACGGGGGTGCGCCGGGATCTTCTGGCGATGCGTCCGGTGGCGGACCTCACGCGCCGCAGGCTCGGGGACCGGCTGCCGCTGGACCCATCCGCCACGGTGGCGGAGTTCGCGGCGCACGCGGCGCAGCGAAGGGACATGTTCTTCGCGGCCCAGACCGTCCGCCGGATACGGGATCTCGAGGGTCCGTGGTTCCCCAGGGTTCCGAACGTCTACGGCGACTACTCGGCGGCCCGCTGCATCACCTTCGAGATCCCCGAACGACAAGAGACACCAAGCCCGGAGCAGTACCGGGATGTCTCGGAAGCTCTGATACGGCTCGCGTTGGAGGAGGGTGTCTTCTTCCCCGACCCGTCTCCCGAGCGGTTCCTCGTGGACGGGGACTCCGGGGAGGTCTGGATGGCGGACCCGACGGAGGGCCTCGCCCTGGACCCGGAGATGCTGCGCGGCATCGCGGAGGTGCTCGCCGCCGCCCGCCGTGGGGATGTGGACGGCGTGGTGCGCGCCCTGCCGCTCGCCGGGACATCGGTTCCAAAAGATGCTTCGGCGCTCCGCCGCGAACTGCGGGAGACGCTTGGGGCTCTCGGAGGCCCGTTGTGGGGCGAACATCCGCTCGCGGAGATCCAGGGCCGCAGCCTGGAGGCGGCCAGGAGGGGCAAAGCCCGGCTACAGGAAGAATCCGCCAGGCTTTTCGCGGCCCTTGCCGCGTCCGAGGAGTTCGGACGGGAACACGGTGAAGCCGGATATTCGGGGACGGGGGCTGCAGCGGAAGCCGCAGGCAAACTCATATCGCGCTTCCGGGACCCGCGCTACATCGCCGCGCGAACCGCCCGCCGGCTCGCCCAGCCGGACGCCTACGCGGACTACCCACGTCAGGTCCACGCTTTCCTCGATGAGCTGAAGGACGGAGAGCTCGAAATTCGTTTCCGTCACGGCGGGCTCGACGAGCTCATCTCCAAAGTGGACATCCTCGCCAACCGGCTCGTCTTCGCGTTCCTGATAGCCGCCCTGATCATCGGTTCTTCGGTGCTCGGGATCTTCTCCGACAGTAGCATTCGATTCCTGGGCGTGAGCGTCTTCGGCCTGGTGGGGTTCGTCGTCGCAGCCATCATGGGGCTCGCGCTCCTCGTCGGCATCATCCGCTCCGGGCGCCTGTAGCCGGTCGGCCGGATAGAGCATGCCGGCCACTACAGAGGCGCCTGGCAAGAATAGCCGGCGCGCCGCTATACGGAGAGACCGAGGTCTGATGATGGGCGAGTAGGAGGTTCGCCCTGGCTATGCGGCCAGAGTACCTCTCATTGTGGAACCTTCACCCACCTGGAATGCGCGGTCGCGGATCGGATGGAAGCGAGACCATACCTTGTTCTTGGGGGGTTCGGATCTCCGGTGGAATACGGAGGCTGAAGCCGGAACCCGTCCAGCGCACACTGCGGCGGAGCCTGGAGCGGCTAGATCAGGCGGTCTCCGCAACCTCAGGGCTCGTCCGCAGCAGCTCCCGGACCCGGCATCCCTCGCGGTGACCCCGGTAGTACGCCAGCCGGTCAAAGTTCTCCCAGGCCGCCAGGTTCGCGTTGGCCGCGAAAGTTCCCGACTCTCCGAAACGCCCGTCCTGCCAGCCACTCCGGTAGGCCCGACCCTCCCGGTCAATCTCCACCGGCCACACGCCCCGCTCGTCCATCATGGTTCGCCCCCGAACACGCTGTTCTAGTAACCGTGTACATCTATAGCACAATTGCTTCACCAACGGAAGTATTTTCTTAAAGAATTTGAACAAAAGTTACATGGCCTCTACATATGGAGGCCTGCCAGAGATTAGACCGGAAGGGTTCGTGTATCCCCAGGTTTCTAGAAACGGGGGCGGAAGAGGCCGAAGGAGGAAGTGTAGCCGTGGAGGAAGGTTGTGCCGGCGACGGGACCTATCTCTCCGTTGCAGAAGAAGCCGCCAACGGGTATGCCATCGAGGTGTTCGTGGAAGATGCCGGTGTCGAAATTGGGTTGGCCGTAGAGGTATTCGCCGCGTCCGACGCACGAGAAGAGCAGGGCGCCGGAGGGATTCTCGTCTCGGGAGGTCTTCTCTTCGTAGCCGGTGAGGACGGCGTGGAGGTCTTCGGCCGAGGTCTCGGCGTCGCGGAGGTGAAAGCGGACGCGCATGCCCTCGTGGAGGTTCTCCCCCACGGCGACGGCGCCGCTCCGGGGATCGGCGCCAAGGAGGTTCCGGATCAGGAAGTCCCCCGTCCGCGGCTCCTCCCGGAACTCGTCCATCAAGACCCCGACGAACAACGAGGTGGCCGCGAGCCGGCGGTCCCGCTCGTCGAGGGAGGTGAAAAGCTCTTGCAAAACCTCGAAAGCGGGGCGGTCGTCGAGTTCGTGGAGCATGTTTCCGTCACAGCCCGTCACCCGCATCAGGCCGCCCACGGGACGGCAACCCTGGGCCACGACCGTATCCACGGCGACGTTGCCGGTCAGGGCCACCCCGACCGCGCCTCCGTCGAAAACGGCGTCGTTCAGGAAAAGGGCGTTCAGGCCCGGCGAGGTCGCGCCGCTGGCGAGGCCCCCGATCTTGGGCAAGCCCGGAAATGCGTAGTCCAACCCGGCGAGCAGGGCCTCGGTCCTGACGGAGAACGGGTCGGCGAGCAGGACGAGCTGGGGTTCCTCCTCGGCGGGAACGCCGATCACGGCCTCCCAGGCGTCGGGCGGTCCGTCGAGGTCCGGCAGGTGATCATCCACCCGGAACGGTGTCACCCCGACATCGGGCAACCGGGCGGCGACCAGGGAGACGGCCGGGGCGCGTTCGATTTCCTCGTCGCCGCCGATCACGCCGCCACCCGAGCAGCCGATGAGCGTCTCGGGACGCAGATGGTCGTCGATCAGATGGTGCATTCGCGGGTAGTAGGCCGCGAAGTGCGGGGTAACGAAAAGGACGGCCAGCGAGATCCCACCCGTTCCGAGATCCCGGCGGATATGCTCGGAGCACTCCTGGATCGCCGCCTCCACGGACGCGTTCCGGGATATGGCCGATGCCCACTTCACGCGCTCAACCTTCCCCCTCCATTCCCTGCTCGCCGGGCGGAGGGAAGCAGCCGTCCCGGCGCAGTCTTTCGAGGAGCTCGGTGAACGTCCGCCCGCAAGGTATGGCCTCCCGCCAATCCATCGGGACGAACGGGATCGTCACTACCGATATCCGCCCGTCCCTGGTATCGAAGCCATAGGCTTCCAGCCCACCGTCCGTCCCGAAGAGCATGAGGCCTGGGGCGAACTCCTCCACGAGATAACCTTCGTTGTGGCGCGCAAGCTCCTCGATGGGCCAGAGAAAAAAGTTGCCGGTCGCCGATCCTGGCTTCTTCGCCCGCGAGGTCCGAGCGGAACGCCACGTAATCCTCGGGCAAGGAGAACCCGAGCCACTTCTCCGCGATTTCTATCTCCCGCTCCATCGGTAGCAAGTCTACCCTGGTTTGGACGTAAGCCCCACATGCGCCTGGAAAACGCGACGCCGGTAGAACAGAAAGAGCAAGACAGCCGTGCCCAGCAGCGCCGGTAGCACGAGCCCCGAGAACACGGCGACCCCGGTCCAGAAGGCCATCGCGATGATGACGCTGTCGAGCAGAGCGGGAAGCGGTCGTCCCCGCCAGCGGCCGGAGGTGAGGAGCAGGGCCGAGGCGAGCACGCCGGAGAGCAGCCAGCCCAGGTAGTTGGTCAGGGGCACGCCGTAGTATGCGCCACCATCAGGCCACACCCAGAAGCCCAGGGCCGTGGCGCCCGGATCTAGGACGCCGTCCATCAGGACGAGGAGCGCGGCGGAGCGGAGGGCCCAGGGGGCGATGCGCGGATATCTCGGACGATAGGTTGCGGCGACGGCCCCGATCACGAGCGGCGCATAAGAAAGGGGCAAGAGGTACGGTACCAGTCCGAAGACCAGCGGACCCAGCGCGTCGCCGTAGTAGAAACGGCCGTAAGGAAAGCTGGTCGCCACGCCGGTCGCCTCGATGGCGAAGGCGAAGAGGGAGACCGCAACGAGGGAGATAACGGCCCACCGGGCGCCGAGGTAGCGGAAGAGCGCGATGAAGGCCGGCAGGGCTATGAGGAAGGTGGCGGCGTAGGAGCCCGCGCTCGCGCCCGGCACCTCGGGGAAGCGGGAGGTGAAGTACGCGGCCCCGAAGAAAAAGGCGGAGGCGAGGATCAGCGGGAGGGGTGTGGAACGGGCGGAGGACACGTGCGTATGTTATCCCAGCGTCTTTCCGGCGGGCGGTATATATTGGCCGCTGTGATGCGCATGATCGGACGCCTCTTCCAGGTCTCACGGCCGGTGCTCTGGATCAACACCGTCGGACCAGCCGTGGTCGGCATGTGGCTGACGGGGGATCTGTGGCGGTGGGGAGCGCTGCCGATGCTGCTCTGGCTCACGCTGCCGTTCAACCTCCTGATCTACGGCACCAACGACATCTTCGACCAGGAGACCGATGCGAAGAACCCGCGCAAGGGCACCCTCGAAGGTGCACGCATATTGCAGGAAGAAGTCCGTCCCATAGCCCTCGTTGTCCTGCTGACGAACCTGCCGTTCGCGGCTTACGCGGTCCTGTTCCTGCCGTGGGGCGCGGTTCTGTGGATGCTTCTGTACGCGCTGCTCTTCGTCGGGTACTCAGCTCCGCCGATCCGGTTCAAGGCCAGGCCGTACCTGGACTCCCTGAGCAACGCGGCCTACGCTTTCCCACTGGTCTTCGTGCCGCTGGCGCTCGGCGGGTCGCCCGTGTGGCCCGCCGCGCTCGGCCTGATGGCGTGGAGCGCCGCCAAGCACACCTTCGACG
>JACCTS010000419.1 GCA_013812245.1 Rubrobacter sp. | reverse complement strand
CCGGACGTGCGACTTTCATCGCATCCGGCTCTCCACGTGTTCATGCCGCTGGTGCGGTTGATCCTGGTGGGCTTGTCCATGGTGTGGGGATGTTGGCGTGCCGGTAGCGGTATCGGGTGACCGGGACTGCTTTCGGCCGGAACATCGCGACGACGTCGGCGCTGATCTCCCAGGTCGGGAGGTGGCGGCGGCGGATCGTTACCCAGTTCAGTTTGAAGTGTCGTTTTCGGAGCCATCTGACGGTGCGTTTCCAACTGAAGTTGTCGACGTATCCGAAGGCCCGTTTGGACACTCCGTGACGGAAGTAGTTGCACCATCCCCGCAGCACCGGGTTGAGTCGGCGGAGCAGGGTGACAAGGTCTCGATGCCAGCTGCGGCGCGTGAGGGTGCGTACTTTGTCGATGATCGACGCAAGCGCCTTCTTCGACGGGTACGTGTACACGTGTCGTTTGTTCGTGCCTCGCCGGTGTTTCCGCTGGATGCGGAATCCGAGGAAGTCGAACCCCTCGTCGATGTGGCAGATCCTGGTTTTCGTCTCCGAGAGGCGCAAGCCCATCGTGGCGATCACCGTGGTGACTTCGTCGCGTAGTTGCTCGGCATGGTCGCGGTTGCCGGACACCATGATGACGAAGTCGTCTGCGTAGCGGACGAACCGGCAGATGGCGCCGCCGTTGCGGCGATGCTTGGAGCGGTGGTATTCCGAGCCGAGCGCTTCCCACTTGGTGGTGAAGTGCTCGTCAAGGACCGACAACGCGATGTTGGCCAGCAATGGTGACAGGATCCCGCCTTGGGGTGTGCCAGCGATCGTGTCCCTGTGCACGGCGTCCTCACCGAGGATGCCTGCTCTCAGGAACGCCTTCACCAACCCCAGGACTCGTTTGTCCCCGATACGACGACGCACCCTGCCCATGAGGGCGGTGTGGTCGATCTCATCGAAGCATGCCGTGATGTCTCCTTCGAACACCCACTCGTAGTTCCGGGTGGGTGATGCGAAGAAGTGGATCTCGGCGATCGCGTCCTGCGCTCGGCGCTTCGGGCGGAAACCATACGAACATGGTTTGAAGTCCGCTTCGAAGATCGGTTCGAGCACCAGCTTCAACGAGGCTTGCACCACCCGGTCAGCGACGGTCGGGATGCCCAACCGGCGGACCTTGCCGCCGGTCTTCGGGATCATCTTTTCCCGCACCGGCACCGGAGAAAGCCGTTGGGCCTTGAGCGACGCTCGCAGCCCGCTGAGGAGTTCCCCGGCACCGAACACGACGGAGCGAGGAGCCACTCCATCGACACCGGCGGATCGTGCACCCTTGTTGCCCCGCACCCGTGCCCACGCAACCACGAGGAACGCCGGGTCATACACGAGGTTGTAGATGTCATCGAAACAGCGGCCAGGATCGTCGGCCGCCCATTGATGCAGTTTCGTTTGCATGACGTGTACCCGAAGCTCGGCCTCATCGAGGTCGGGCCACGGAGCGCCGATATTCACCAGCGACCTCCACATCCAGCATCGAGACTGCGAACACGCTGGGGTCCTTCGCCATGTGACCGGCTTTCCCGGTCTCGGACTACTACGACCCCTCCGTCCCATCCCGACAACATCAGCTGACAACGCGCCTTCCCGCCGCACAGCTGGCCGCTGCCCGGGTAGGGGATCGCCGGGATGGTTCCCACGTTCACCGTGAACCGTTCGACAGGTGAGGTGCCCAGCTATGCCCCTGCGACATCGCCACGCCTACGCCGCAGGCATTCACCGTGGCCTCCGAGCCGACGACCAAAATCGGCCGAAGAGTTCCCCACCACGAACGTGGTGAGTGCGCGTCGCTGCCCAGCCCAGATCCGTCAGGTTCGAGCTGGTGGGAAGATTGAGGAGCTTTCAAACACTGGTTTCTCACGTACACCTTCCTGTCTTGCTTGCCGGACCCAAACCATCTGACAGTGCTGGTCTGTCCCGGCGTTGTCGGGGCTGCTTTCCACCCAACCAGCCCGTTCCGGCCAGCCAGACTGCCCCCAGCTTCACCAACCTGCTGCGACAGGCTGGAGGCGGTGTCCTTTCATCACCGCACGGTTCAACAGCGCCTCGTGGCGCACCAGGTC
>JACCTS010000410.1 GCA_013812245.1 Rubrobacter sp. | reverse complement strand
CTGCGCGAGCACCGGTGCTTGGAGGATCGCGAGGCGGAGGGGGCGATGCTCATGGAGCGGTAGAAGAGGGGGCGAGACTTCTTGGAGGAAATTACAGAAACTTCGGGACTTGACCGTACAGCGGCGTACCTTCCGCAGCGTCTAGCAGAGTCCTGACCTGTTGCACTTCTAAGGCTTGCACGTTCGATTTAGACGGGCGTGGTGGCGTAACATCGGTACACGGGTTGAGAGGTATCAGTCTCCACCGTACAGACGCTTTCAGAGCCTTTGAGAGCGTGCCGTGTATCTTCAGCACCGATGCTGGCGACTGACCATCATCCATCTTAGTGCGATAGAACGATTGGATCTGAAACGGGTTCAGCTTGTCTAGCTTTGTGCTACCCAACGCCGGAGACAGATGTACCCTGACGTTAATCTCATGGCCCGTCCAAGTATTGTCCTTGACCGTGCCCCTAACCGTGTCGAGCCACCGCGTAAGGTATTCGCTTACCGTCAAGCCTTCCGCGTCAAAGACGAGTCCTGCATCACGTTCGGCTATCGCTTTGGTCAGCTTCTTGGCTACTTCGGCACGGGTCTTACCGGACACGTACCGTCGCTTCCCGTTGACTTCGTACTGACCGACCCACCTACCGTCCTTACGGCGATAGATGGACCCTTCGCCCCTACCCCTGCGTTTTCTCGCCATAGACAGCCTCCATAAGCTGCACATAAGCTGTCAATCGTGGATTGGTGAGAAGCGATGTGTTAGGTAGAAACGACGAAAACCCGCTACCCGCCCAGGGTTTCGTCAGTGGGCCTGCCTGGACTCGAACCAGGGACCTCTTCCTTATCAGAGAAGCGCTCTAACCGGCTGAGCTACAGGCCCTTGAGGGGAATTGCTGGGATAATTTACAACACTCCACCCTTCCTGACAACCTGATTGAAGAGCGACGGGACGGGAAGTACAATCGGCCTCGTGTCAGACACACTCTCCACATCCCCGCGGTACGAGAGGAGCGCATAGTCAGTGAGTGCCGACGGTTTCACCCGGATGTCCATATACGGGATCAACCTGGACCTCTTTTCTTCGAGCCCCATCGTCATCCTCAAGGTGGAAGACGACAACCGCTACCTGCCGATCTGGATCGGCCAGGGCGAGGCCCGCTCTATCTTGATGCGGCTCCAGAACCAGGAGTTCTCGCGTCCGCTCACCCACGACCTCGCCGTGAACCTGGTGAGCGAGCTCGGCGGCAACATGGAGCGCATCACGGTGACCCGCCTCCAGGACTCCACCTTCTTCGCCACCATCAGCGTCCAGATAGACGGCCGTACCGTGGAGGTGGACTCCCGTCCGTCGGACGCCATCGCCCTCGCGGTGCGCGCGGGCGCGGAGATCTTTGCCGCCGACGAGGTGATCGAAGAAGCCGCCGTCGTCTTCGACGAGGCGATAGAGGATACACCCGAGGATGAAGTCGTGGACAAGTTCAAGGACTGGATGAACCAGATCACCCCGGAGGACTTCAAGTAGAGGGAGACTCCTCTTCCTTCTCCTCGTCCTTCTTCAACCTTTCCGCGAGACGACCGAGACGAATGGTGACGAGGACGACGACCCCGGTAACAACTATCGCGTAGAAGAACTTGGCCGCGAGGTTTCCGGCCTCACCGAAGATGGCGGTGAAAAGCTCCTGAATGGCGGCGTTCCAGGCCAGGGCCGCGACGAGCCCGAAGGCGGCGGTCATGAGCTGGATGATCTTGTCTAAAACCTCACTGGTCAACCATATCCCCTTCCAGTTGTCCGTCCCCGAGCATATCTCTCCGGCGATACTCCGGGTGCTCCCGCAGGAACTCCTCCACGGAGTCCGTACCCCATCCCACGATGACCTCCAGCGTATCTTCGGCGAAACGGGTCCGGATATGGCCCTCCCGGCGGACGCTGCGGCGGGCGTATCCCCAGGGTGTCTCCCCGACGCGCCGCTCCATCCGCTCCGTGTATACGAAGCGGCCGGTGTTCCGGTCGCGCACCATCAGCAAGTCCACGGCTAGCCCCTCGGATCGTCCAGCCTCGCCCAACGTTCCAGCAGCCCCGCCTCTTCCCAGGGCCAACCTCCATCGTCCTCCGGCGCCCCGAAAGGCGGTGCGCTCCCGAGCATCTTACCCGCCCCTACCGCAACATTGCCACCTGCGGAGATCACCCGTTCGACGCCTGCAGCCGCGAGTCCGTTACGGTGGACGATCAGCCCGCCGGACTCCTCTATACCGCCGACCCGCCACGCCGCCAGGACCGATAGCCTTCCGGCGATACCGGCAAGCGCCCGGCGCAGCGCATACGCGAGGAGCGCAGTCCGGCCATCCGCGAAACTCGCCGCCGCACCGAGTGCCGCCAGGAGATCCGTGGCCTCTTCCACCTCCACCGGCGCGGCCGGCACGCCTTCCTGCCCGAAGTCCCGGCCCGCGATGCGCTCCCGGTGGGCGGCGAGCGCGAGCCGGCCCAGATCTCCGGCGCCAACATCGAGCACAAAGGCGAGTGTTCCCGACCAGAGCCCCAACTCCTCGGCCGAGTCAGCGTCGAAAACCTCACCCACGGTCTTCACCTGCAACTCTTCGGGATGGATCTCCCAGTCCCGAGCCCCGGCGGAGAGGGACCGGCGTCCCAGGCTGTCGGAATCGCCCGGCACTGAGCCGAAATGGTCGAGGTCTTCCTCCTCGATCAAACCGTCCTCGGCGGCGGCCGCCACTCCAGCCTCGCAGAAGCGCCTGACACCCGCCCCATCCAGGCGCGGCAGGCTGATCTCGGAGAGATGGCGCATAAGATAAGGCAGTATCTCATCGGGCGGTACGCCGAGGTCCTCGACGGCCGCTTCGGAGACGAGCAGCACGCCGCGTCGGGGGACCGAGGCGAGATTGGGGGCGGCGTGCGTCGGGGAGGCCGCGACCCATCCGAAACCCTCCGGAGAGGTAGCAGCGAACACCGGGCTTTCCACGCCGGGGAGCCTGGCGGCGGGGAGGGTTCGTTCGATGGCCGGGTCAGCAGAGCTTTCGCCGGAAGCGTAGAGGAAGATCTCCGCCTCTTCGCCCTCGCCGCGCCATTCGTAGTCGCCCGCGTGTTCGGCCATAGGTTACGCGCTCAGTATCCTTCGCGCCTACTCGACGATCACCAGGGGCTCGCCGGAGCGAACCGTCCTGCCGGCCTCGACGAGGACTTCAGAGACCGTGCCGGCTTTCTGAGCCCGGATCTCGGTCTCCATCTTCATCGCCTCAAGCACGCACACCGCCTCGTCCGCCACGACTTCCTGCCCCTCCTCGACGAGCACCCGGACGATGGTCCCCTGCATCGGTGCGGCCACCGCGCCCTCGCCACCGCCGGCCCGCCGCGAAGTCCCACCCTTGCGCCTCGGAGGCCCGCCCCGCCCCGCGTCTTCCTCGTCCGAGTATACCCGCACCCGGAAGAGCTTCCCGTTCACCTCGACTTCGACCTCCCGGACGGACTTGCCGGCAGATTCACCAGCTTCTCCTGGCGGCGATGACTCTATCTCCAACCCTTCGAGCCGCTCGGCCACGAAACCCGTGGTGTACGAGCCGGAGCCGAAGTGTTCGTCGTCCAGCAGGGCGCGGAAGAAGGGGAGGGTGGTGGCGATGCCTTCCACCCTAAACTCCGCGAGCGCCCGGCGCAGCCGCCGCAGCGCGTCCTCGCGATCCACGCCGCGAACGATCAGCTTGGCGAACAGGGGATCGTAAGCCTCGGGCACGACGCCGGGACCGCGCAGGGACGAATCAACCCGCACCCCCGGCCCGCCCGGCTCCTCGTAGACGGTCACGGTCCCTGGGCTTGGGGCGAAGTCGTGTGCGGCGTCCTCGGCGTTCAGGCGCACCTCGATGGCGTGCCCCCGCCACGTCACGTCCTCCTGCTCGAACGGCAGCCGCTCCCTGGCGGCGATGCGGACGCCGGCCTGCACGATGTCCACGCCCGTCACCTCTTCCGTAACGGGGTGCTCGACCTGCACGCGGGTGTTCATCTCAAGGAAGTAGAACTCGTCGTCCTGCACCAGGAACTCGCACGTACCGACCGAGTCGTAGCCGACAGCCTCGGCTGCGTCCACAGCGGCCCGGCCCATCGCCTCGCGCATCTCCCGCGTCATCACAGGGGATGGGCATTCCTCGACCAACTTCTGGTGGCGGCGCTGGATGGAGCAATCCCGCTCCCCGAGGTGGATGGCGTTGCCGTGTTTGTCCCGCATCACCTGAATCTCGATGTGGCGTGGGGCGGGAAGGTACTTCTCTAGGTAAACGGAGCCATCCCCGAAGTACGCTTCGCCCTCACGGCTCGCCCGCTCGAAGGCGGCCTCGGCCTCGGTCTTGTCACGGGCCACGGCGAACCCCTTGCCGCCGCCGCCAGACGACGCCTTCACCGCGACCGGGTAACCGTGTTCTCTAGCGAATTCCAGGACGGCGTCGTGGGATTCGACGGGAGCCTCCGTACCGGGTGTGATCGGGACGCCCGCCTTCGCCATGATGCACCGCGATTCGACCTTGCTCCCCATTGTCTCTATGGCTTCGGGATGAGGCCCGATCCAGCCCATCCCCGCCTCCACCACAGCGCGGGCGAACGCCGCACTCTCGGCCAGGAAACCGTATCCCGGATGCACCGCCTCCGCGCCGCTCCTCTGTGCCACCTCGACCAGCTTCTCGACGTTCAGGTAGCTCTCGGTGGCCGGCGTCGGCCCGACGTGGTAAGCCTCGTCCGCCAGCCGGGTGTGTAGCGATTCGCGATCCACGTCCGAGTACACGGCGACGCTCGCGACGCCCATCTCCCGCAGAGCGCGGACGATGCGAACGGCGATCTCGCCGCGGTTGGCGACCAGCACCTTCCCGAACAACTAGCTCTTCCCCTCCCAGCCCGCGTAAGACCACGGAGAGCCTTCCAGCTTCCTTCCCGGCGGCAGCATCCGCCCCAGCCGGCCCGATAGCTCCCAGCGATCCGGTTTCGACTCCTTCTTCTCCGGCTCGCCGCGCAACGTCTCCAGAGCCGCCATTATGGCGGCGGCCTCCTCGGCGGTGGGTTCGGAGTTTATCCTCAAAGCGGGATGTTTCCGTGCTTGCGCGGCGGGCGCTCGGGACGCTTGGTGCGGACCATCTGGAGCGCCTTGATCAGATACGGGCGCGTCTCGCGCGGGTCGATCACGTCGTCTATGAAGCCCATCTCGGCGGCGGTTAGAGGGTTGTTGAACTTCTGTTCGTAGTCGGCGATGAGGGCTTCGCGTTCGGCCTCCGGGTCTTCTGCCTCGGCGATGCGCCTTCGGTGGATGATCCCGACGGCCGCCGCCGCCCCCATCACAGCGACCTCGCCCGTCGGCCACGCCACGTTCACGTCGGCCCCGATGTGCTTGGAGTTCATGACGTCGTATGCTCCACCGTACGCTTTCCTCGTTATGACCGTCATCTTGGGGACGGTCGCTTCGGAGAAGGCGTACAGGAGCTTGGCTCCGTGACGGATGATGCCGCCCCATTCCTGGTCGGTGCCAGGCATGAACCCCGGCACGTCCACGAACGTGAGCAGCGGTATGTTGAAGGCGTCGCAGAAACGCACGAAGCGCGCCCCCTTGACGCTCGCGTCTATGTCCAGCGTTCCGGCCAGCACCATCGGCTGGTTCCCAACCACCCCTATCGCGTGCCCGTCGAGCCTGGCGAACCCGACGACGAGGTTCTGGGCCCACCCCTCCTGCACCTCGAAGAACTCCCCGTCGTCCACGACGAGGCCGACCGCCTCCCTGATGTCGTAGGGCTGGCGCGGCGAGTCCGGCACGAGCGACGCGAGCCCCTCGTCCATCCTTCCCGCGTCGTCCGTGGGCGGGAAGTAGGGTGCCGTCTCCAGGTTGTTCTCCGGCAGAAACGAGAGCAGGAAGCGCACGTCGGACAGGCACGTCTCCTCGTCCGGGGAGGAGAAGTGGGCGACGCCGCTCTTGGTATTGTGGGTGACGGCGCCGCCGAGATCCTCCTGGCTGACCTCCTCGCCGGTGACGCTCTTTATGACGTCGGGGCCGGTGATAAACATGTGGCTCGTCTCCTCGACCATGAAGACGAAGTCCGTGATGGCCGGCGAGTAGACGGCGCCCCCGGCGCACGGACCCATCACCACCGAGATCTGGGGCACCACCCCGCTGGCGAGCACGTTCCTGTGGAAGATGTCCGCATAGCCGGCCAGCGAGACGACGCCCTCCTGTATCCTCGCCCCGCCCGAGTCGTTTATGCCGACGATGGGGCAGCCGGTCGAGAGCGCCAGGTCCATGACCTTGCAGATCTTCTCTGCGTAGACCTCGCCTAAAGACCCCCCGAACACCGTAAAGTCCTGCGAGAAGACGCAGACCTTCCGCCCCATCACTTCCCCGTACCCGGTGACGACCCCGTCCCCGAGCGGCCTGTTCTCCTCCAGCCCGAAGTTGTTGGAACGGTGCACCCTGTACCGGTCGAGCTCGACGAACGTCCCCTCGTCCAGAAGCGCCTCTACGCGCTCCCGGGCGGTCATCTTGCCTTTCTCGCGCTGCCGCTCTACGGCCCGTTCGGACGCAGGGTGGGCCGCCCTCTCGCGCAGCTTCTCCAGTCCTTCGAGTTTTCCGGCGGTCGTATCCTCGCCCAACCTCTCACTCTGCATGGTCCCGGATGATAGCAGAGAGTTATATGACGGTCGGCACCCAGCTTTCAGCACCCGGCGAAGGAAGGACAGGCTGGACCTGCTCTGCGGGGTCTTACAACTCCAGCACGTAACGGAGCGTCCGGCCTATCTGGTGAAAGGTCTCCGGCGACGTGACACCGAAGCGGCGCACCATCCGTTCGACGGCTACGGACTTGATGTCCTCGCATTTAGCGTAGCTGATCCTGTCCAGACCGCTCTCGCCGGGTTCGATCTCGACGTGCAACGGTAGGCCCCGG
>JACCTS010000321.1 GCA_013812245.1 Rubrobacter sp. | reverse complement strand
CTGGTGGGCTTGCTCTTGGTGGCATCCTTATTCTTGGTTAGGTGGGCACGTAGCCTAAGCGAAGGCTAGAGCTTCGCAGCTACTCGGACATCCGGCCATGGCCCTTATTCACTCAACCTCGTAGAAGTAGAGTTCTGACAGCGTGTTGCAGCGAGGATGAGCCGGTGGGAACATGGCCGCATGAACGGTTACTCCGAAGACCTCAGATGCAGGATAGTCTCCGCCGTGCAACGAGGGATGCCCAAGTCCCAAGCGGCCCGCACCTACGAGGTGAGCCTCTCCTCGGTCAAACGCTACGCGAACAAGGCCGCCCGGGGAGGGCCGTTGGCCCCGAAGAGGAGCCCGGGCTCCCTTCCGAAGCTGGACGAGAAGGCCGGGAGGCTTCTTGCCGCCGATCTCGAGCAGCGTCCCTGCGCCACCCTCCAAGACCGCTGCGACTACTTGCAGGCCGCGACGGGGCTCTCTGTGAGCCGCGCAACCGTGTGCCGCGCCATAGCCCGGATCGGCTCCACCCGCAAAAAGGGGGGCGAGTAGCCGCCGAGCGCGACGAGTTCGCGAGGGCGACCTGGCGGGTGATGGTGGCCGCGGCAGTGGCGCCCGAGAGGCTGGTGTTCGTGGACGAGTGCGGGATGCACACCTCGCTCTCTCCGATCTACGGCTACGCGCCCAGGGGCGAGCGTCTCGGGCTTTCGGTGCCGCGCAACCGCGGTCCGAACACGACGTTGCTCTCCAGCATGACGCTCGGGGGGATGGGGCCATCTTTGGCCGTGGAAGGGGCGACCACCGCCAGGGTCTTCGAGGCCTACGTCGAGGAAGTCCTCGCGCCGAGCCTGCGGCCGGGGCAGGTCGTCGTGATGGACAACCTCGGGGCGCACAGGCCCAAGAGGGTGAGGGAGCTGATCGAGGGTAGAGGCTGCGAGCTCGTCTACCTGCCGGCCTACTCCCCCGACTACAACCCCATAGAAGAAGCGTTCGCCAAGCTCAAGAACCTGCTCCGCAAGGCTGCGGCCAGAGGCAAGGAGGCCCTGGTAGAAGCGACGGGCGCGGCGCTCTACGCGATCACCGCCGCGGACGCCCGGGGCTTCTTCGAGCACGCTGGATACCATCGGGCGGTTCAGTTACCGTGAAACGCGCTGTGAGAACTTTGCCTTGACGGAGTCCTCAGAAGTAGGGTTCCTATCCTGCTCCCAAAGCACGTGCTACGAAAGATGCGTCACGCCGGCCCGCGCCTCATAATGTGTGTTACTAAGGCCTTCAGAAAGTGAGAAGCGCTATGGCCAAAGTAGGCGACGAGATAGTCAACCCCCGCACGGGACAGAGGATGGTCTTCCTCCAAACCGGCCAGGAGAGCGGCGGGGATCTGGTAAGGATCGATACCTACAACCCTCCCACCTCGCCCACCAGCGCCCCCGAACCCGACCACGTCCACCCGTACCAAGAGAGCGGCGCCGAGGTCCTATCCGGCTCGCTGCGCTTCCACATAAACGGCGAAGAGCGTTCGGTGCGGGCGGGGGAGTCGATAACCATCCCGGCCAACACGCCCCACCACTTCTGGAACGACGGCGAGGAGGAGGCCCACTTCGTGGGGTGGTTCTGTCCGGCCCTAAAGATAGATCGGTTCTTCGAGACGTTCTTCGGCCTAGCCCAGGACGACAAGCTAAACGAGAAGGGGTTGCCTTCCCTATTGCAGCTTGCGGTGATGGTGCCCCGCTTCGGGGACGAGATAAGGCTTTCTAGCCCGCCGTGGGCCGCTCAGAGGGCGCTCTTCGGGATGCTGGCGCCCGTCGGCAGGGCGCTCGGCTACCGGGAGGAGTATCCATACCCCCACCACGGCGGCCCGCAGGTGCCCCAGGCAAGCGGGGAGGAGCGGCGGCCGGCGACCTCCCGCAAGATGGGCGTGGTTGTGGCGTGCGTGCTCGCCCTCCTCTTCGCACTCTTCTTGCTCCGCCGGCGCGGCCGCTCGAACGGCAGATAGCTTCGCCACCCAACTTACCAGGACCTATTCACCCGAGTGCGTGGAAGGG
>JACCTS010000320.1 GCA_013812245.1 Rubrobacter sp. | reverse complement strand
CCGGTCACCCTAAAAGTGTTCGCTTCGTGCCGGGAACTCTCGGTGCGCATCACCGATCGGGGTGGAAGCCCGGTGCCGGTCCCGGATCAGGAGGCCCCCGACCTGGAGGCCAAGCTGGAGGGTTTGCAGACGCCGAGGGGCTGGGGGTTGTTCCTGATCCGGAACATGGTAGACGAGATGAACATAACCAGCGACGAGGAGCATCATACCGTGGAACTGGTGGTGCGTCTGGAAGAACTGGAAAGAGCGGGAGGACCGGAAGGAGGCGAAGATGCCAGCTAAGTACCTGGAAGCGGAGGTCCGACAGGAGGCCGGGGTGGCCGTGATCGAACTTCGCGGCGAGATAGATGGCTTCGCCCAGGAGGCCCTGACCGCCGCCTACGAGGAGGCCGAGGCGGGGAGGCCGGAGACCGTCCTGCTCGATTTCGAGAGGGTGGACTACATCAACTCCACGGGCATAGCCCTGATCGTGGGCCTGCTCGCCAAGGCGCGCGCCGCGAAGCGTCGCCTCTTGGCCTGCAACCTCTCGGACCACTACGTGGAGATCTTCAACATAACCCGCCTCTCGGACTTCATGGGCGTCTACCCGGACCGGAACAGCGCCCTGGAAGGGGCCGCGACCACATGAGAGGAGGTCCGCATGAACGTGGGGAGTGAAGAGTTGCCCGGCTCGCTACACGCACTGCGCGGCGAGTTCGAGGAGACACGTGAGGTACAGCGGACGAGGAGGAACGAGATGCCCCAGGCACAGGTGACGATGGACGTTCGGCGGGTGAGCGATAGGGTCAGCGTCGTGGACGTGAAGGGCGACGTCACGGCCTTCGCCGAAGGAGTCTTGATGGACGCCTACGCCCAGGCCAGCGAGGGCGGGGTACAAGGCATCATCCTGAACTTCGAGGGGCTGGAGTACATGAACAGTTCCGGCATCGGACTTCTGGTCACGCTGCTCATCCGCGTCAACCGTGAGAAGCAGCGGCTCCTGGTCTACGGCCTCTCCGAACACTACCGGAGCATATTCCAGATCACACGTCTCGACGACGCCATAGCCATCCACGACTCCGAGCAGGAAGCCGTGAAGGCGGGGGGCGCCTGAAGCCGGTCAACTAGTCAACCGGTCAGCAGGGAACGAGAAACTGTCGGGCCGACGGCCGGAGAAGGAGGAAGAGATGACCGTCAAGCGCACGCTGGTCTACGTCACGCTGACGGCGGCCGCGCTGTTCGATCCCCTGCGCCACCGCGTCCAGACGCTCACAAACAGCCGATTCCATCAGCAGGAAAGCTGAAATGCCGACAGGCTGATCAGCGCCGACCGAAAGGAGGAGAGCGACATGACGGAGGAAGCCCCACGGCCCGAAGAAGAGCGCAAGGAAGAGGGAGGGACGAGAGAGCCACGCGACGCGGCTTATTGGGCGCGTTACGCCGAGACGCTGAAGGTCTCTGACGTGCCGGAGGGCGCCGCCGGGATCAACGTGGAAGGCCGCCGTGCCGTGGGTCCTTTGCAGGGCTTCGGCAAGATGTGGCAGAAGACCTACAGGGTCAGGCTCGGCGGTGTAGCGGTCACGCCGGCCGAGGTTATCAAGACCTGGAAAGAGAACTACACGGAATTCTGGCCGGAAGGCAATCGCTTCTACGCGCCGCTGGCCGGCATCGCGCCGGGAGAGGTAGCCCTTATAAGCGGTTCTCTCCCTGGAGGCGTGAAGCTCTCGACAGGGGTGATGGTCCTCTACGCCGACGACGAGTCCTTCACCCTGATGACCCCGCAGGGGCATCCTTTTTCCGGTTGGATCACCTTCAGCTCCTTCGAGGAGGACGACGCCACCGCCGTCCAGGCCCAGGTGCTAATGCGGGCCAATGATCCCCTCTACGAGATGGGCCTGCGCATGGGAGGCCACAAGATGGAGGACGAGATGTGGCGGCAGACGCTCGCCAACCTCGCAGCCCATTTCGGAGTCCACGAGCGGGTGGAGACCCATATAATCTGTGTGGATCCGAAGCTCCAGTGGAAGGAGTACCGGAACGTCTGGCACAACGCGGGCATCCGTTCCGCGCTTTACTCGGTGACCGCTCCCCTTCGCTGGCGCCGGAGCCGAGGGTCACGCTGATGGATACGCCGGTCGTGGGCGAAGCAACGACGGCCTCGCGCGGGAAGACGCCTCCCGGGCCACGCGGAGGTATGTTGCTTGGGAGCGTCCGCGACTTCCGGCGCGACAGCCTGGGGTTTTTGGAGGACGTCGCCCGGCGCTACGGGGACGTGGCGCGTTACCGCATGGCGCACATGACCTGGTACCAGGTCAACCACCCCGACGGCGTCCGGCGCATTTTGCAACAGCACAACCACAACTACGGAAAAGGAACGCTGACGAAGGGCGTCCTCGGGCCGATCGCCGGCGAGGGACTGTTCACCAGCGAGGGCGAGAACTGGCTGCGACAGCGGCGCCTGATGCAGCCGGTCTTCCACCGCCGGCGCGTGGCCGCCTTCGGTGAGCTCATGACCGGCGCGACGCTCGCTATGCTCGATCGCTGGGAGCCGTCGGTGGAGGCTGGGACATCCATAGACCTGTCGACGGAGATGGCGCGCCTGACCCTGGACATCGCCACCGAGACGCTCTTCAGCTCCCACGTCGGCGAGGAGCCGGACGTAATAGCAAAGGCCGTGACGACCCTGATCGAGGACGTGAGCTTCCGTTTTGAGGTGCCCTACTACCCGCCGACGCGCGTGCCGACGCCTTATAACCGGCGCGTGCGCGGCGCCCTGCGAACACTGGACCGGGCCGTCTACCGGATCATCGAAGAGCGCCGTCGCGGCGGAGGCGGCGACGATCTACTCGCGCTGCTCATGGACGCACGCGACGAGGAGACCGGCGAGGCAATGAGCGACGAGCAACTGCGCGACGAGGTAATAACGCTCTTCATCGCCGGCCACGAGACGACCGCGAACGCCCTGGCCTGGACGTTCTACCTGCTGGCGAGGAACCCGGAGGCCGGGCGCCGCCTGCAAGCCGAGCTGGCCGGCGCCCTCGGGACGAACGGCTCCTCCCGGCCACCGGCGGTGGCGGACCTGCCGCAGCTTCCGTACACGAAGATGGTCGTCGATGAGACCATGCGACTGTATCCGCCGGCCTGGATCACCAACCGCCAGGCCCTCGCCGATGACGAGGTCCTCGGCTACCACATACCAGCCGGCGCATTCGTCATGATCAGCCCGTACGTCATCCACCGTCATCCGGCGTACTGGCAGCGCCCGGAGAAATTCGACCCCGAACGCTTCTCGCCCGAACACCCCGAAGACCGTCCGCGATACGCCTACTTCCCGTTCGGCGGCGGTCCCAGGCAGTGCATCGGCAAGGACATGGCGCTGGTGGAGGCCCGGTTGATCCTCGCGACCGTGGCCGGGCGCTACCGGCTACGTCTCGTTCACGACCGGGCGGTGGAACCCGAGGCGCTGGCGACGCTGCGGCCTCGCGGCGGCCTGCCGATGATACCTGAGAGCGCATGAGAGCGGGACGCCCGGAAGAATCGGTGAAAGGATCGGCGGCGCGCCACGGCCATGCGCCGGTAGAATTCGTGCCATGAGCAGGAGCACCTACGATGCGGTGGTGGTGGGAGCGGGGCCGAACGGCCTCGCCGCCGCCATCGAACTGGCCCGAAACGGTTGCTCCGTCGCCGTTCTCGAAGCAGACAACATTGTCGGCGGAGGAACACGCTCCGCCGAGCTGACGCTCCCCGGCTTTGTTCACGACCTGGGCTCGGCCATCCACCCGCTCGGTTTCGCGTCGCCGTTTTTCCGGTCTCTGCCCCTGGAAGAACACGGCCTGGAGTGGATACACCCACCCGCTCCCCTCGCCCATCCCTTCGACGACGGCACGGCCGCCATCCTCGAACGCTCCGTAGATGAGACCGCCGAGGCCCTAGGCCCTGACGCGCAGGCGTACCGCCGCCTCGTGCGGGACGTCTCCGCGGACGTGGAAAAGATCATCGCCACCCTACTCGGAAAGCCGCGCCCTCTCCGCCATCCGCTCGCCTTCTCGGCCTCCGCTTTGCGCGGCGCGCGCCCCGCCCGCGCCCTCGCCGAAGCCTTCTTCGAGGGCGAGAAGGCGAAGGGCCTCTTCGCCGGCAATGCGGCACACTCCTTCTTGTCGCTGGAAGAGCGGCCGAGCGGGCTGTTCGGGCTCGTTCTCAGCGTACTGGGACACGCCGCCGGCTGCGGCTGGCCGTTTCCGAGGGGAGGCTCCCAGAAGATAGCCGACGCCCTCGCCTCCTACCTGCGCTCTTTGGGCGGCGAGATATACACCGGTGTCAGGGTCAGCTCCTTGGCCGACGTGCCGCTTACCCGAACGGTCCTCTTCGACCTGACTCCACGCCAGGTCCTTGATATAGCAGGCGATCACTTCACCCCACGCTACCGCAAGGCCCTCGCGCGCTACCGCTACGGTCCCGGGGTTTTCAAGGTGGACTTTGCCCTGGACGGTCCGATCCCCTGGGAAGCCGAAGAGTGTTTGCGGGCCGGGACCGTGCACCTCGGCGGGACGCTGGATGAGATTTCCGCCGGAGAGGCCGCCGTCACCCGCGGCGAGCATCCCGAGCGGCAGTTCGTGCTCCTGGCGCAGCAGAGCCTCTTCGACGAGACGAGGGCTCCCGAAGGAAAACATACCGTTTGGACGTATTGCCACGTCCCCAACGGCTCCACCTTCGACATGACCGAGAGGATAGAAGCGCAGATCGAACGCTTCGCCCCCGGCTTCCGCGGACGCATCCTGGCGAAGAACGCCTGGGGCACCACGGACCTCGAACGCTGGAACGCCAACCTCATAGGTGGCGACATAAACGGCGGCCTGATGGACCTCCGGCAACTGCTCGCCAGGCCCATGGCCCGCGCCAACCCGTACTCCACCTCCGCGCCCGGCCTCTACATTTGCTCGTCTTCGACGCCGCCGGGCGGGGCGGTCCATGGGCTCTGCGGTTTCATGGCGGCCCGTTCGGCGTTGCGTTACCTGAAATGACCGGGGGCAGGTTAGACGGAACCACCGGGAGGCGGACACCCCAAACCAACGTTGCAGGCAGGGGCTGATTGCTCGTGGCGCGCGCCGTATGGATAGCCGTCTTCCTGGTAACGTCCGGTTTGTTCGCCGCCAGCATCCCAGGCCACTTCGAGGCTTTGAAGACCGTATGCCCGGCCGAGCCTTGCGTCGCCGGTCAGCTCTCGCCCGAGGAGATGCGAGCCCTCGGCGACCTCGGCCTCTCGGTGGAATTCCAGGCCGTTTACCGGGTCTCCCTGGATCTCGTCGTCGCGGTCGGTTTTGCCTGGTGAGCGCGACCATCTTCTGGCGGAAGCCCCGGGATAGGGGGGCTTTATTCGCCTCCTTCGCGCTCATGATCTTCGGGCTGACGTGGCCCGACATCTTCGACTCGGCGCTGTTCCACCCGCTATGGGGCGGGCTGGCCGCATTCCTTACCCAGCTGGGGTTGTCCTCGCTTTTCGTGTTCTTCTT
>JACCTS010000317.1 GCA_013812245.1 Rubrobacter sp. | reverse complement strand
GGGATAGACCGTTGGTTGGGAGGAGTTCATTTGAGTGGCGGTGAGATCCGGTGGCGTTGGAATGAGTCCACCCAATAACTTCAACGCGGCACCGCCTAAAGCCCGTTTCGAAGGCTTTCGAAGAACTGCCGAGCGCTGGTCTCCCGGCCCTGGCGCTATACTGTCTCCCTTAGTGTGAGTTCGTATTAGGAGAGGAGCTCCTTG
Source organism: Rubrobacter sp. (assembly GCA_013812245.1). Taxonomy (GTDB): domain Bacteria; phylum Actinomycetota; class Rubrobacteria; order Rubrobacterales; family Rubrobacteraceae; genus JACDGB01. The sequence continues at coordinate 4,449 of JACCTS010000317.1, read as the reverse complement.
ATGGTCGAGGCAGTCGAAAAGCTTACGAAGAAGAGTGAGGACCCGAGCCGGTGGTACCTGCAACTCGTCCGGATGGCGAAGCTCGCGGATTATGGTCCCGTGCGCGGGATGTTCGCGATAAGGCCGTACGGCTTCGCTATATGGGAGCGCATACAGCGCGACCTCGACGATCGCTTCAAGGCGACCGGCCACCAGAACGCCTACTTCCCGCTACTCATCCCGGAGAGCTACCTCAAGAAGGAAGCGGAGCACGTCGAGGGTTTTGACCCGGAGCTCGCGTGGGTCACGATAGGGGGCAGGGAGAAGCTCGAAGAACGCCTGGCTATTCGGCCCACTTCCGAGAGCATTATCTGCGACTTCTACAGCAATTGGGTGCAGAGCTACCGAGATCTGCCGCTTCTCATCAACCAGTGGTGCAACGTGCTGCGATGGGAGAAGGTCACCCGTCCCTTCCTGAGAAGCTCCGAGTTCCTCTGGCAGGAGGGACACACCGTCCACGCGACCGCCGAGGAGGCTCGCGAAGAAACGCTCCAGATGCTTGGCGTGTACCGCGACTGCTTCCACGAGACGCTCGCCATTCCCGTCCTCACGGGGATGAAGAGCCCCGCCGAAAGGTTCGCCGGGGCGGTGGAGACGTATACGTGCGAGGGTTTGATGGGTGATGGACGCGCCCTCCAGGCAGCCACGAGCCACGATCTCGGGCAGAACTTCGCAAAGGCGTTCGACATCACGTTCCTGGACGAGCAGCAGGATCGGGTCTATGCGTACCAGACCTCGTGGGGGTTCTCGACGCGCGTCATTGGCGGGCTTATCCTGGTTCATGGTGATGACAGGGGTTTGAAGATACCGCCGAAGCTCGCGCCGGTAGAGGCGGTGATCGTGCCGATCTGGCGCGGCAAGAACAAGGCCGAGGTGCGCTCGGAGGCCGAGAAGCTCCACATGGAGCTGAAGGCGTCGGGTCTCCGCGTCGAGGCCGACTTCGATGAGGAGCACTCGCCGGGCTGGAAATTCAATGAGCACGAGCTGCGTGGTGTCCCCGTTCGCGTGGAGATCGGACCAAAAGACATCGAGAAGAACCAGGCTGTCCTCGTGCGCCGGGATACCGGGGAGAAGGAGTTTGTCCCGCGCGATGGGCTGCCGGAGCGGCTGCGGACCCTGCTCTCCGATATACAGGAAAACATGATGCGGCAGGCGACGGAGTTCCGGGACGCCAACACCCGCCACGCCGCGAGCTACGACGAGTTTCAGGAGATCATCGCCCAGAAGCGCGGTTTCGTCGTGGCACCGTGGGATGGGACGCCCGAGACGGAGCAGAAGATCAAAGAAAACACCAAAGCCACCATCCGGCTGCTGCCTTTCGACCGTCAGGAGGGCGCCGACCTCGTATCCGGCAAGTCGGGCAAGACGGCCATCTTCGCCCGTGCCTACTGAGAAGTCCTGTTGCCGGCCTTTGACGGCAGGACGGTGAGCGTGTAACATTTTGTACGCAACGAGTAAACTTTCCCGGTATGACGCGGCGAGGAGGGGGCTCCATGAGACCGTTTTGGGGACGCATGGCGCGTCCAATAACCATCTTGCGAACCTGGGGTATCGGCGAACGTTCCGGTGGGCGGATGCGGGTGGGCGTGCTCGTAGCCGCGCTCGTGACCGCGGCCCTGGTCGGGGGACTTGTCCTGGCCGGTGGAACGAAGAAGGTCGGGGCCGAACGGTACTCCGCCTACGCGGACCCCGAGAAGCCGGTCATCTCCTACCTCCTCTCTGACCCGGAGAACGTGGAGGATTTCCAGCGAGAGTTCGCCCTGAATGACGGGGAGATGGCGGACGTACTCGACGCCGTGCGGCGGGAGAACGAGATCCTGGCCGGAACCTTCTCCAGGAGCGAGAGGATAGTCCAGGCGAACCGGGGGCTGTCGGAAGAGCGGGTGGGGGAGAAGATAGCGGCGTCCTCCTTCGACGAGTCGGTGCGGGCCGCCGTGGCGGAGACGAAGGGAGAGGTGAAGCGCATCCTGCCGCCGGGACGCCGGTCAGACTTCCGGCCGTGGGTGGACGCGCGCTGGCAGGAAAAGCGCCAGGAGTTCGACCAAGAGCCTTACACCTTCATGACCACTACGACGACAACCGACCGCGGCAGAACTTTCAGGGTGTACGCCACCCAGTACAGGGGCCACACGCTCCGCGAGGCCGCCTTACCGCAAAGCAAGCTCAAGTTCGAGGGTGGCTACAGGGTCCGAGTTCGTCCGGCCGGTTCTTCGGACCGGGGCTGGGTCATGATCAAGGACGTCGGGCCGTGGAACACCCACGACAACTGGTACGCCCGGCGCAAGTACAGGGAAATGTGGAGGAACCTGCCGCGCGGCATGCCCGAAGCGCAGGCCGCCTACTTCGACAACTTCCACCGGGGCCGGGATGAGTTCGGCCGTAAGGTGCTCAACCCCGCCGGCATCGACCTCACCCCGGCGTTTGCCCGCGAGATCGGCCTCGGCAGATACGAGAGCGCCTGGGTCTACGTCCACGTGCCCTGGGTACATAGCTAGTCCTCAGGCCGGTCGATCCACATAGACCGGCCCCGGACCGCCGCCGTCCAGGTATCTTCGCCCGTCCGGATCTTACGGGTGCCTGCGTGTCCGGGCACTCGGCTCCGAGGATGGTAAGCTCTTCCGAAGCAAAACCCGAGAGGAGCGCATCGAGTGAAAGACGAGCGTTTGGAGAAGCTGGCGCGGGTGCTGGTGGACTTCTCCGTGAAGGCGGGGGAGGGGGAGCAGGCGATCATCTCGGGCGGTGCGGCGGCGGAGCCCCTGATCAAAGCCATCTACGCCCGGCTTCTGCAAAATGGGGCTATCCCTATCCCGCAGGTCCAGCTCTCCGGCATGCAGGAACTGTTCTTCGAGCACGCGCAAGACATCCACTACCAGAAGACCCCGCCCGTGGTGCGCTCGATGTACGAACAGGCCGACGCCTTCATCTCCGTTATGGCGCCGCACAATACCCGTGCGCTGGCGGGGGTTGACCCGGGCAGGCAACAGGCGCTGGGCAAGCGGGACAAGGCGATGATGGACTTGGTGCTTGGCAAGGATCGCTGGGTGCTCACGCTGTTTCCGACCGCCGCCCTGGCCCAGGAGTCGGACATGGGCCTGGAGGAGTACGAGGAGTTCGTGTTCGAGGCGATGGGGCTGAACCACGAGGACCCCGTCCGGTACTGGCAGGAGAAGTCCGAGGAGCAAGGCCGTCTTGCGGAACGGCTGGAGGCGGCGCGGGAGGTCCGCATCGTCGGCCCGGAGACCGACCTGACGCTCTCCGTCGAGGGCCGGAAGTTCTTGAACAGCACCGTCGAGCACAATCTGCCCGGCAGCGAGGTCTTCACCGGACCGGTCGAGGACTCGGCGAACGGGACCGTCTACTTCGGGGTTCCGGCGACCGTGTCAGGGCGCGACGTTTCCGGGGTGCGCCTCCGGTTCGAGGATGGGAAGGTCGTCGAGGCGGGAGCGGAGAAAGGCGAGGAGTACCTGAACGCCATGCTCGACGCCGACGCGGGAGCGAGGTACCTGGGGGAGCTTGGGATCGGCACGAACTACGGCATCCCTCGGGCGACCAGAAACATCCTCTTCGACGAGAAGCTCGGCGGGACGGTGCATCTGGCGCTAGGGCGTTCCTACGAGGAGACCGGCGGACAGAACGAGTCGAGCGTGCACTGGGATTTGATCTGCGACCTCCACGATGGCGGCGAGCTGTACGCGGATGGCGAATTGATCCAGAAGAACGGCGAGTTCATCGGCTACGATTTCGAGGAGCGGTAGGTGGACGGTACGATGCTGCGCGTCGCGAACGCGAAGAGCGCGGCGGATATCGAGGCTGTGCGCGACATACTCGACGAGTTGGGAGCCTCCTACGAGCACGTCGAGTCCGACCCCGAAGACTCCTACCCTCAGACGGCGTACTTCCAGGTTGATTCCGATCTCGATGACGCGCCGCTCGTGCGGCTGGCCGACGAACGCGGCCTGGACATAGAGTTGCTCTGATTCACAGCTAGGCCCGCGGGCGCCCGCCTATAATCTCGTTGTCTGGAGCACGAGTGACTGGCGGGAGCAACGAGCATTGGCTGGAGCGCACCGGAAGAATGGCAGGGCAGGTTACGACACGATCTTCCTGGACGTGGACGGAACGCTTCTGTGGACGGACATGGATGTGGAGGGCTACGTGCGGGACCTCGCGCCCTACGCCAGCCACGACGATCTCACGGCCGAGCAGGCCGCCGGGCCGGTATGGAAGAGCCTGCGACGCCACATCGAGGAGAACCTCGAGCATCGCACCGAGGAGGAACTTGACGACTTCCGGCGCCGGAACGCCGGGCTCACCGCTTCCGAGCTCGGCATAGAGGCGCCGGTGGAAGTCCTCACGGAGGTGGTGGAACGCCGCATCTCCTTCAACCCCTACCCGGAGTCCGAGAGCGTG
>JACCTS010000288.1 GCA_013812245.1 Rubrobacter sp. | reverse complement strand
GCTATCGTCTCGACCGCCGCCGCGTAGGCCTCCCGCGGCGTCATGTGTCCGTGGCGCTCGATGAGCCACTGGCTGTTGTAGCGCTCCATGAACTCGATGACGGCCCGGCGCAGCTCCTCGAGGTCGTCGTAGAGCTCGACCCATAGGCACTGTTCTTTGAGCGTGCGAATGAACCGCTCCGCGCACCCATTGCAGGGTGGCTCGCCCGCGAATGCGGGTGAGTCCTCGATCCCCAACCATTGGACCGAGCCTTGAAAGTGACCGGAGGTGTATTGGGGACCCCAGTCATGGCGTAGTGCAATCCCGCGTGCGACGTCATTGTCGACGCGGCCGAAGCGGTCCGTGACCGCGTCGTAGATGGGCTCGAGAGCAGCGAAGCGGTCGCCGCGCTTGGCGACCGACACCCACGCTTCGGCGCTGAAGTGGTCGACGGCACAGAAGGCCCATACCCAGCCGTCCCGCTTGGTGTAGGCCATGGTCGCATCCGCGCCCCACATGAGATCCGGCGCCCCAGGGATGATCGTGCCGTCGTGGGCACGCGCCTTGCGATGGCTCGTCTTGCGCTGCGGCGCCAGCAGGCCGTTGTGGCGCATTATGCGCAGTACCCGCTTGCGGCCGACCTGAACGCCTTTGTCCCGCCTTAGTCGCGCAGTGACCTTGCGGTGACCCTCGCCGGAGAACGGGCAGTCTCCGAGAATCTCTTTGATCATGACTAGGATGTCGTCGTCGCCGAGCTCGGTCTTGGGGCCGCGCTTGAGCCTCTCAGTCACGTCGCCGTCGTGGGACCGTCGCACCGCTTTCTCACGCGCGTAGATGGTCGAGCGTGGCGCATCGAGGATGGCGCAGACCCGCTGGCGTGCGAAGTTGGTCTCCATCGCTATCTCGGCCGCTTCCTGGGCGGGATCTGGAGCCCCCTTTTTCGGGCGGCCGCCCGGAGCACCTCGTTCTCGAGCGTGAGCTCGCCGACCTTACGTTCGGCTTCTTTGAGCTTGCGTTCCTCCGGCTGCAGAGGCTTGGCCTTGAGGCCCTCTGTGCCCCCGGCCAGGAACTCGTCGCGCCACGCCTGGAGCCGGTGGGCCTCCACGCGCAGCTCACGACTCAACTCATCGAGGCTCTCACCCCGCAACAGGCGAACGACCGCGTCGGCCTTCTTGCGCGCCGACCACCGCTCCTCCTTCTCGGGCTTGGACGCCACCGCTGACCTCCCAGTCGCCATTCAGGACCTCCCTATTGTCGGGTGTCCAATGGAATCGGGTGCGGTGGAAGGGCTCGTCGGCGAGATCGACTTGGCGGGCTGCTGCACGAATACTATGAGGCGGCAGCATGACGGAGCTGAGTTTGTGCACCCTTCACCCTTTTGTGCACACTCAAACCCACGCATATCCCCCAAACCGGACGGCGCCGAAACGACCGATTGCGCCTGGAAGCCGGGATTGAGGATGCGACATACCCCCATACCCCGCTGCGTTTCGCTGCGTTTGAGTCGTCCTTGTCAGGCCCACTACCTGGGCTTTTGCCCCCCTGCTGAAGGTCTGAAGGAAGGGCGTCCCGCCCTTGGGGGGCGAATCTCCACCTGCCGTGCGAAAGTTTTTTTCGCCCCTTTTTTATGGTGTTGCGTTGTGTTGCGTTTCCCTCCGATCCTTACCGGGGCGCGTCGCCGCGGTCCTGCCTCGGCTGTGACTGCGAAGGCGCCGGAATCCGGCGGCCGCGCCGCACACCCCACCCGGTGAATAGGAGCCCTGAGGCCCGGCTCGAAGAATACGGCAAGCGGAGCTGCGAACCCGGGAGCGTGATCACACCAGGACTCGAACGCGAGCGAGCGATCGGCTCGGCGATCGCGGGCAGACGGGAAAGCGAAAGGAGGGAGTGCCTGCACGGCACTCCCTCCTCGACTGCTTTTGGGGGCGAACCCTTACGACGGATCCAGGTAGGTCCCTCCGAAGATGTCCGTGTTGCCGAACGCGCTGTCCTCGGTCTGCACGCAGTCCGTATTGGGGCGTGGTCGCGGCGCCTCGGCTCCACCCGCAAGGAAGTTGCGGTAAGCATCCATCGCGGGGCAATCCGCGACCTCTCGCAGGTCGATCCACACCGCCGAGCCAAAGTCGTTCGTAGCCACGGCGTAGTTGTAGTCGCCCAGGAACTCAAAGCCCAAGCCGTTGGCGCTCGAACCACGCGCATCTCCGGTCGGGCCTCGGAAGAGATCGGTCCACCCGGCGATCGCACCGGTGGCCGGGTTCACCTCTGCGTGACGGACGACCCCCTGCATCAGCCGCGCCGGTGAAAGCGTGCTCTCCTGCCACGGCTGTAAGAAGTTGTTATAGGTGAGATACGCATCCGTCCCGTCGGGCGAAATCGCCACCGCGGGGAAGTCCGGCCGGTCTCCCGCCGGCGACCCCACCTCCTGATCGGTGAAGAAGTCGCCCCCGTCCACCGAGGTCAGGATCCTTGCCTCCTCGTTCGGCTCCCCGGGCTCGTCCGGGGTCGGGCCGTCCGGGAAGGTCAAGACGATCGTGTCCGGACCGTTACCCTCGGGAGCCCCGTTCGCGATGTCCACGCTCGGGAACGAGTTGGTGCGGCCGCCGGCTATGCCGTCGAACGTCGAGCGGCCCTGGACCGGATCGAAGATACCGACTTCCTCGACCTCGGCGATGGCGCGCGGCTTGTCGAAGTTTTCGCCACCGTCGTAGGAACGGGTCAGGAAGATGACCGATTGCCGGTCCTGGATCCGAGTGCCCAGGTAGAAGACGTACACGGTCCCTTCGCTGTCGGTCTTGATGAAGCAGCCCTGGCGCCCGCCCGTCTGGTTGTTGTTCGTGGCCGCCGAAAGCTGGCGCACCTTCCATGTGTCGCCACCGTCTGTCGACCGCGAGAACAAGACCGGCTCGGACCCCGCGGCACCTCGGAACCCAACGTTACAGACGTAGGCGTTGCCGAAGAACTCGCTGGACTCTGCGTTGTCGGCCCAGAGGTGCTCCTTGTCGGAGAACAGGGCGGAGTTCTGCTTGGTCACGATGACCGGGTCGTACCACGCGTCGTTGACTCCGGCCAGCGCATCGGCAAGACGGTTTCCCGGGCCAGTCACGTCGAGGCGTGACACGCCGATAGCGCCCGAGCCCTTGAAGCCCTGGTCGGTCCCCGGGAAGTTGGTCGCAATGTTTGCAAAGTAGAGACGCGACCCCGCCGCGTAGTCGAACTCTCCCTGGGCGTTCATCCGGGGGCCGAACGCGACTTCGGGGTCGCCGTTGGAGACGAGGCCGTGCTCGAAGTAGTTGGGCAGGGTTCCGATCGGGCCATCTTCGGCCGGAACGCATTCATCCGTCGTTACGTCAGGATTCGGATCGCCGACACATCCGCGAGCCGAATAACCTGTGTAGGTGGGTTGCACCCAAGACGTGCCGCTGTTGGTCGACAACTGAACGCCCGTCACTCCTACTCCGGGGGTAAACGGGCACGTCGTCGGATCCCCGGCGTTGCACAACTCGAGGTCGATGTTGTCGTTGGCCCCCGCGGCCATGATGTTGGGCGAGCTCGCGTCCACGGCGAGGCCCGGTTCGTTCTGCTTGTTCTGCGAGAAGAACGAGTCCTCGCTGCCCACCGTTACCTCGGTGCTTCCACCGGGAGTCTGTGCCGCCACCGAGCCCGTCGCAACGATCGTAGCTACCAATGCGATGAGCGCGAGAAACGCAACATTGCGTCTCAAGTTGAACCGCCCCCTTTCCGTCCCAGACCTGCCCCTTGATGAGGCGAAGCCACCCCTTGTCGCCCCCGCATCCTAGCACCTTCTGCCGGTTAGATTCGGGGTGCGCCGTACCAGATCAGGGAGATTGGATGCTCGAAACCGAGAGGCCTTCCGGGGGGTCGCAGCAACTCATGGACTGCGTCGACCCATGAGGCGAAGGAGCGTCCACGACCTTCTGCGTGAGGCCCGTAGCACGCTCCGGCGCCTTGCTCATCGACACTCGCTCGGATGACCAGCGCGGTGAACACGGTGCAATACCCGGTGCCCTGCCGATCTCACTGAGTGTGCTCGAGTGGCGCGTCGACTCCGACTCCGAGTCCCGCATCCGGCAGTCGGAGATCTAGGTTCCGATCTCATACTGATATGCGCCCACGGGTACTCGTCGAGCTTTGGAGACGGCGCGCGGCCAGGATCTCGGCTTCGAGACCGCCACGGATGTCATAGGTGGCTTCGAGGCCTGGAAGGAAGCTGGGCTCCCGGTAGATCCGCCGCGGACCGCGACCCCTTCAGACCCGGGCCAAGCATGACTGAGCCGAGGCCTTCCTATCCAACGCAACACAACGCAACACCTAAAAAAGGGGCGAAAAATAAGGGACTGCCCCCACTCCGGTTGACTCGTAGGGTTGGAAGTATTCACGCTGCATAAGCAACCTCGTGCACTGCCTCGAACTCGATCGGAGTGAGCTTGCCGAGGGCGCGTTGGCGCCGCCGGCGGTGATACGTGCGTTCGATCCACAAGACGATAGCCAGGCGCAACTCCTCTCTCGTGTGCCAGCGCTGCCGGTTGAGCACGTTGTTCTGCAGCAGCGCGAAGAACGACTCCATTGCGGCGTTGTCGGCACAGGTCCCGGTGCGACCCATCGAGCCGATGAGTCCACCTGATCGAAGTGCCCGCACGAACTTGCCCGAGCGGAACGGCCACCCTCGCGACCGCCCCCCGGTCATCTGTCCTGGCTGCCGCGGTCGGAATGCACCACGGTCCCAACCGGAGCTCGCAGCCCGATCGCGTTGCGCAGCGCCGCCACCGCGAGCGACGCCTTCATCCGATCGTCCATCGAGTAGCCGACGATGCGGCCAGAGAAAATCCTTGACCGCGCACAGATAGAGCTTGCCTTCGGCCGTGCGGTGCTCGGTGATGTCAGTGAACCACAGCTCGTTGGCTGCTCGGGCCCCGAACGCGCGCCGCACGAGGTCGTCGTGGACCGGCTCTCCGGGCGTGGATCTCCGGCCCCTCCTGCGGGCGAGGACCGACCAGATGCCGTGAGCGCTGCACAGGCGCTGGACCCGATTCTCGCTCGCGGTGATGCCGCGCTCCGCGGCGAGCCCGTCGGCGATGAAGCGGTAGCCGAAGACCGGATCGTCTGAGTGGATCTCGAGCGCGGCGTCGACGAGGTGGGCGTCTGACCAGTCCCTCGTCGAAACCGGATTGGCCCTCCACTTGTAGAACGCCTGGGGAGTGAACCCGAGCACCCGGCAGGTCACCACGACGGGGATCCCGTCGGTGGCAAGGTCACGGACCAGCGGGTACATCATTTTGGGTTGACGCCCCGTCCGAGGTAGATCGCCGCACGGCGAAGGACCTCGTTTTCCTGCTCGAGCAAGCGGTTGCGCTTCTTGAGCTCGCGGATGTCGGCCTCTTCGGCAAGCGTGA
>JACCTS010000257.1 GCA_013812245.1 Rubrobacter sp. | reverse complement strand
GGGGCGGGGCCCTCGGGATGATCCTCTCCAGCGTCGGCCTCGGGGCTTCCGTCGGGCCGATCCTGGGCGGGTTCGTCGAGCAGTTCCTCGGGTGGCATTTCCTGTTCTACGGGGTGCTCGTCATGGCGCTGCTCCTGATCCCCGGCGCCCTGAAAGTGCTGCCGGACGAGTCGGAAGGCATACGCCGGTTCGACCTGCTCGGAGGCATTTTGCTCGGGTTCGCCGCTGGCCTCTTCCTCTTCGGCGTGACGCAGGGACAGGGGGCGGGTTTCGCCTCGGCCTCATCCTGGGGCAGCTTCGTGGGGTCCGTGATCTCTGCGGTGCTCTTCGCCTACCGCATCTCCAGCGTCCCGGACCCCTTCGTCTCCCCCAAGCTCTTCAGAAACCGGGCTTACGTGGCGGCGACGGTCGTCGGTTTCTTCACGATGCTCGCGAACTTGGCGGCGACCGTCCTCGTCCCGCTGCTCGTGACCCAGGTGAACGGCCTCTCGCCCGCACAGGCCGGGCTCGTGCTCACGCCAGGCGCCGTCGCCGTGGCGGTGATCTCCCCCAGGGCCGGACGGCTCTCAGATCGAGTGGGCGCGCGGATGCTGGTGGTGGCCGGTCTTGCGGTGATGGGGCTCTCTCTGTTCTCGGTCTCCACGTTCGGGGCGGGGGCTTCCCCGGTTCTCGCCGCGGTGGGGATGTTCGGGGTCGGCACCGGCTTCGCCCTCGCCAACCCGGCGACCACCAACGCCGCGGCGAACGCGCTCCCCGTCGAAGAGGTCGGGGTCGGCCTCGGCATCTACCAGGGCGTCTTCTTCCTCGGCGGCGGGACGGGGCCTGCCCTCATCGGGGCCCTCCTCGCGGCCCGCAGGGAGGGGGGAAGCGGGGCGCTCAACCCCCTGTACGCCCTCGACGCCGCCCCCTATCTCTGACGCCTTCCTGGCGCTGACCTTCGCCCTCGTGCTCGCCCTGGTGGTCGCGTCTGGGCTACGCAGCGGCCCCGAAGGCGTCGGGAGTGATTGGGAAACCTAGAGTGAAGCGGCGTCTTTCAGGATCTCATCCGCGTGTGTATCCGGGGAGACCTCGGGATAGGTCTTCGAGATGGCGCCGTCGGGGGCCAGCAGGAAGGTGACGCGGTTGGCGCTCTTGCCGTTCTCCCGTAGAATCCCCAGCGTCTCCGAAGCCTGCCCGCCCTCGTCCGTGAGGAGCGGGAAGTTGAGGCCGTACTTCTCCCGGAAGCGGCGGTGCGACTCGGGGGAGTCGAGCGAGACGCCGTAGACCCGGATGCCCGCATCCCCGTAGTCACTCATCCGGTCCCTGAAGGCGCAGGCTTCTTTCGTGCATCCGGGCGTGTCGTCCTTGGGGTAGAAGTAGAGGACAGTCTTCTCTCCGGCGAGGTCTCCGGCCGAGAGCTTCTCCCCGTCCTCGGTCGTGAATTCCACGTCAGGAAGGCGCTGGCCGCTCTCTGGAATGGTCATTGTCTGGCTCCTTTTGTCTGGCTTTGAGTCTTCAAGAGTCTAACGCCGGATCCGGGTTACGTCGCATCAGCGCGGGTATGACATAGTCAGGATGGCGGCCAGTTCATGAAGGAGGAATCGTGGGCAAGAAAAAGACGCGCAAGGCCCTAAAGAGGCTGGCGAAAGACCTCGAAGAGGCCAGGGAAGAGAACAGGGAACTCATCGAAGGGCTGGCGGAGCGGATATCCGAAGCCCTGGAACGCCAGGCGGAGGCGAATCGTGCCCTGGTCGATACCCTGGAGGCTCGCCTGGATGCTTCGGAGGGAAGCAGGCAGACACCGGAGCCGGGCGGGGAAGCTGTCTCCTTACAGGAGGAAGACAAGCCGGAGTCCACTGGGGAGGAAGAAGCAGAGCCCGCCGGGCAAGACGACGAGGAGACTCCAGGGGCCGAGGTCACCGAGGCAGCGGAGCGCAAGGCCAGCGAGCTTGGGGTGGACCTGGGCGACGTGAAGGGCACGGGCTCTGGCGGGCGCGTCCTGGTCAAGGACGTGGAAGAGGCCGCCGGCTAGAGGCGGGCCAGGGACTCGTACAGTAGTTCGAAGAAGCCGTCGCGATCTAGTTCGACGCCGACCCTGGTGTTGGGCTGGCGTCCGGTGACGCCGTAGAAATCACAGACGGTCTCGCCGCAGGTCAACTCGCTGTCGCACTCCACGTCCACCCGCATCGGGCGTGTCGTCAGGAGGTCGGGCCTCAACACCGCCGCGACCGCGACCGGATCGTGTAGCGGCGGGGCGTCGAAGCCGAACACCCTCTGGTAGGTCGAGGCGAAGAACTCGAGCAACTCCGCCACCACCCCGCCGAACCGCCCCGCCGAGCGAAGCCGGTCTCTTTCCGCGGGACCGGCCCCGGCCTGGTGGGTCACGTTCAGGCCGCACATGGTGATGGGCAGGCCGGAATCGAACACCTCCCGCGCCGCCTCCGGGTCCACGTAGACGTTGAACTCCGCAGCGGGGGTGGTGTTGCCTAGCCCGACGCTGCCGCCCATGAGCGAGATGCGGGCTATGCGATTTTTGAGCTCCGGGTGCTCCCGGAGGAGCATCGCTATGTTCGTGAGCGGGCCGACCGGGATGAGGGTCACGGGCTCGGAGGATTCGCGCAAAATGCCGGCGATGAGGTCAACGGCGCCGCGCTCGTCGGGCTCGAAGATGGGGTCCGGGATCTCCGGCCCGTCCAGCCCGCTCTCGCCGTGGATGCTCTCCGCAGTGTAGAGCGGGCGTTCCAAGGGGGAGGCGGCGCCCGCGGCTACGGGAACGTCTGTGCGTCCGATCAGGGATAGTATCCGCAGCGCGTTGCGGGTGGTCTTCTCCAGCGGAACGTTCCCGGCGACCGTGGTGACGGCCAGGATGTCCAAATCGGGAGCACCGCAGGCCATCATCAGGGCCACGGCGTCGTCGTGGCCGGGATCGACATCGAGTATTACCGGTTTCATCGTCCTTCTCTGGCGGAAAGAAAGAGGGTCTGCCACCCTCGTGACGCGGCCGCTGACGTCCTTTGCTGTCTGCCGAATTAGAGTTCTCTCATCTTGGGCCGATAGGTCTTTACCCACCCCATCTCGCCTGATAATCTCAATTTGCACCGGGAGGGAGTATCCTTCCAGGTTCCGTCGCCAGTACGGTTTTCAACCCGGCGGAACCGGCCCAGCAGGGTTGGAGAGACTTCCGGCTTGTAGACATACGAGCCGAAGAAGTCGAACCTTGAAGGCGCGCCCTATCACGACGCCAGTCCACCCACTCTTCGTTTCAACGCGCTTCGAGAATAAAGCCGCCCGTCCGCAGTTTCGCATGGACGGCTTTATTCCTCTCCGTTTCACCGCTCCCGGGCCTGTTCGCGCGCCGTGAGCCCGCGATGCGTTTCACGGTGATCTGTGCGCTCGATTTGGAGTTTCAGAGAGAAAAGGGGTTGGGTTGATAGTAGCGGTGGAGTTCATCGGGGCGCTGGTGAGGATAGTCGTCAGCGCGGCGTTTTTCACGAACGCGGTGGAGATATTGGGTGGCAGACTCGGGATGCGCCAGGGGGCGGTTGGCAGCGTGCTCGCCGCCGTCGGGACGGCCCTGCCGGAGAGCATGATCGCCGTCGTCGCGATCATGGGGCCGATCCTGGCCGGCGGTGCGCCGGGAGGGGGAGCGGAGATCGGTATCGGGGCGATCCTGGGAGCGCCCTTCATGCTCGCGACGCTGGCCCTGTTCGTCGTCGGAGCGGCGGCGATCTTCTTCCGGAACCGCCGGGAGCAGGGGACGCGGTTGGGCATCGACACGGGGACGATCAGCCGCGACCTCGGTTCGTTTCTCATCGTCTTCGCCGTGGCCGCGGGGGTCGGACTTCTGGAGTTGCCGATCTACCTCAAGGTAACGGTGGCCCTGGCGCTGGTCGTCGCTTACGGCGTCTACGTCCGCAACACCTTCGCGTCCGGCGAGGATATGGAGGACACTCCCGAGAAGCTGCTGATCATGCCCCGCCGTCAGGAACCGCCGTTCGCGGCCGTGATCTTCCAGACGCTCGCGAGCCTCGGGATCATCGTCGCGGGGGCCCACTTCTTAGTCGACGCGGTGGAGTACGCCGCAGAAGGACTTGGGCTGCCGGCGGGCCTCATAGCCCTGATCCTGGCCCCGCTCGCTACGGAGCTTCCCGAGAAGTTCAACTCCATCTTCTGGGTCAGGGACGGCAAGGATACCCTGGCGATGGGGAACATGACAGGCGCGATGATGTTCCAGAGCACCATACCCGTGGCCTTCGGCATCCTGTTCACGCCCTGGAACCTCACGGGTTTGAACGTGTTTGCGGTGGCGCTGGCCCTGGTGTCCGCAGGGCTCGTGTACCTCATGCTCCGACGCTCCGGGAAGTTGAGCGCGGGCCACCTGCTGGCCGGCGGGCTGTTCTATCTGGCCTTCGCGGTGGGCGCCGTCGTGGCCATCGTGTGAAACTCCACCGGCGCCGAGCACAGCTTCGAGAATCCCAACGCCTGCACGCTGGAGACCTTGAGAACAGCACCGTCGCCGAGGAGGAGACTGCCAGCTACCGTTACTCGATTCCCCCACTCGGACGACGACGCCTTCGTGGGCGCGAGACGGAGGGCAACTGCCGGACCAACGATGACCCGCAATCCGGGGCTGACGGAAAGGGCATCGCCTCGTAGAATAGCCTCATGCTGGAACGATACGCGGAGCTCAAGGCGCAACTGCCGCCGGGAACCATACTTTTTTACCAGGTGGGCACATTCTTCGAGACCTTCGAGGAGGACGCCGAGAGGATCTCGCAGGCCCTCTCCATACGCCTGACGAGCCGGGAAGCCGCAGGATACGCCGGGGGCCGCGTCCCCCTCGCGGGGGTTCCCAACCACGCCCTGCAGGAGCATCTGGCGACGCTGCTCCGCAAAGGCCACTCGGTCGCCGTCGCGGAACAGCGCCAGCATCCGACCAAGCCCAAACAGTTCACGCGGGAGGTCACCCAGATACTCACGCCGGGGACCGTGATCGAAGACAACGTCCTCTCAGCAGGGCACGCGAACTACCTGGCATCTTTCGTTCTGCGGGACGGCGTGGCGGGCGTCGCCGTGGTCGAAGCCTCGACTGGCGAGTTCACCGGCACGGAAGTCCCCGAGGACCAGCTCTCCGCCGAGCTGGAGCGGTGGCAACCGCGCGAACTGGTCGTCCCTGAGCGCACCGCCGCCGAAGACCTCCCGAAGGTGCGCGCCACCGTGAGCCCCGCACCGCGCTGGACCTTCGAGCCTTCGGCGGGAGAGCATGCTCTCAAGCGGCATTTCGGAACGTCGAACCTCAAGGGCTTCGGGCTGGACGGGCGGCCCGCGCTTGTCGGGGCGTCTGGCGCATTGTTACAATATCTTGCTTCATTGCGCGGCGGGAGTCCGCCGGAGCAGGTGGTTGTCTTCCGGCCCTACGATCCCGGTTCCGGGATGCTTCTGGACGCGACAACACGGCGCAACCTCGGGTTGGACGAGCTTATCTCGACCATGGACCGAACGCGGACCCCGATGGGACAGCGGGCGCTGCGGCGCTGGCTGGAACGGCCCTTGCTGGAGGTGGAGCGTATAGAACAGCGGCTTGAGGCCGTGGACTCGTTGGCCGGGGACTACATGATGCGGGAGGAGGTCAGGGAGAACCTGGGCCGCATCCCTGACATGGAGCGCATCGCCACCCGCATCGTCCGGCTCTCGGCTTCACCCAACGATCTCCTCTCGCTGAAGGGCGCTCTCGAAGCCCTCGGGCCGCTCGGGCAGGCGTTGCATCCGGCGGCGGAGAAATCCTCGCTGCTGCACCGGGTGCTCGCGGCGATGGAGGAGCCGCCAGGGGTGCGGGAGCTCGTCGCGGCGGCCATCTCGGAGGAGAGCGGTGAGATCATCCGCCAGGG
>JACCTS010000243.1 GCA_013812245.1 Rubrobacter sp. | reverse complement strand
AAACCTCTAGTGCAGATCGTCCGGTTCTATGTACACGCGCCTCCTTTCCCACGGGTGGCCGCTTGCAGCGACCCTAAGGGCAGTGTAGGGTTTTGTGCGCAATGATACATCCCCCAAAAGGGTGATTCTAGTCGCTACTAGCGATGGCAAGCGGGTGTTTAAATGTATGAGCAGGCCTATTCAACCACTTGCCGAGAGGGCTCTTTCTCGGAAGATCGCTTTCAGGATCCTGCATGGTTCGTCCCTGGGAGGCGTAAGATCGGCCCAGTAGCGCCGCCGGCCAGGGCTCGTCAGAATCTACATGTTGTGGTGCTGGATAAAGATGCGGAAAGGTGGATTGGCCGGCAAGTGGCGAGCTCCTCAAAAGTGGATCGCTATGCTTGAAGCGTGCGAAAACCGCACAAACCTAATTTTGCAATCGCTTGCGCGTTTCGGAAAACAACCCTATGCAAGACTGGGAAACCAACCTCATGGAAGGCAGGCAGCCCCTTTGCAGACTGGTGTAACTTGCAACCGCGCTGACTCCATGACAGCTCACCGTTCCCCCTATTGGTGCACTAAAGTTGCATCTTCTGAGGAGAGCAAATGCCCGAATGAAAACCAGTGGTAAGCTGGGTGTCGCACCCATAGTCGTGTGACCGCGATCTGCTAGCATTCGGCGTATCGGAGCGCAAGGGGCTGAATAATGGCTGATGTGGATGAGTTTCGCGTGGTTGCGGTGTCCTTCTTTGGAAAGTGGAGCGTGGGCACGTTCCCCACCCGTGAACAGGCCGAATGGCGGGCCAAAGAACTGAACGACTGGTCGGAGCGTTCCCCGCGCGGCTACATACAGTATATGGTGCGCCCTGTGGAGCAGCAGCGCGGCAAGCCACGCGGGGAACGTTGAGGAACTACAGTGCCAACTCCACGCTAGGCTCTTCTTCGCCGGAGATCGGCAGGCTGAATCTCAGAGCAGGAACGTTTGTCGTTTGGAAAGCACAAGGTTGCGCGCTTCCCCACCCGCGAGCAGGCCGAGTGGCGGGTCAGGGAGCTGAGGGCCGAGTCGGAACGCAGCCCACGCGGGCACCTCGAGTACGTGGTGCGGCCCGTGGAGGGAAAATCGGAGAATAGATGAGTCGCCGGTCGGAGCTTCGCACCGGGAAGCGGTAAGATAGGATCATGAATCGAAAAAGCGGCGATAGATGAACATTCGGCAGGCCAACGGAATCGGCAGGGTACACGTTGCCAAGCCCGGTATGAAGGAGACGTACTGCGGCCGGCCGATAGACGAAGAGGCCTGGGTTACCACCTCCAAGGAAGCCAACTGCACAGGCTGCGCCCGCGCGGGTGCGCCCATACCGCACGATACCCAGACCACGAGGCGCTGACAGGTACGAGGGTCGCTGGAGGTTTGATCTCCTGGAGCAACCAGGTGGTATCCTCCGGTCCACAACGCTGCTTCGAACGGAAAAGCCCTGGCGCAGCCGGACGCAGGCGCGGCGAGAGTGATCCGGCTATCGTAGAATATGCTTGGAGTGTTCGCCGGACGCATCCGACGAGGGATGTTTGTTCCGGCGGCTGGAGCGGTTGAGAGAGGAGGCGGATTGGACTCGGAGCTGGTGCAGTTCGTGTTGGCGCTGATTTTGTTCGCCGTCATACTCATCGGGTCCTACTGGTTCGTTTACGCGCCGAGCCGCAGAAACGTCCAGAGGGATAATGACCAGAGGAGGTCGCGGCGATAGGGACTGGCATGCTGGGAGGGGTGGGGCGCTTTGCAGGTTTCGGCTAAGGCCGACTACGCGCTGCGGGCTGCGCTGGAGCTGGCGCTGGCCGAGGATACGAAACCGCTGAAGGGTTTACGTATCTCCGAGGCGCAGGACATTCCGCTGAAGTTTCTGGAGAACATCCTGCTGGAACTCAAGCATGCCGGTATCGTCCGCACCCAGCGTGGTGCAGGGGGCGGATACTGGCTAGCCCGGCCCCCCGAAGAGGTGAGCCTGGCCGAGATCATCCGCGTCGTCGAGGGCCCTCTGGCGAACGTCAGGGGAGAAGGCCCGGAGTCCGTGGAGTACACCGGCGCCGCCCAACCGCTTCGAGATGTCTGGATCGCGGTTCGCGCCAACCTGCGCGCCGTCCTCGAGTCCGTCAGCCTGGCTGACCTCGCCAGTGGCGAGCTTCCGTCCTCCATATACCTCCTGACCGAAGACCCGGAAGCCTGGGTGCGCCACTAGGCGCGCGAGACGGCGTGGCCCATTCCGCTTCGGTTCCATCACCGGGTGAAGTCGTGCTCCGGGACGTGACCGAAGACGACCTCCCCTTATTCTTCGGACACCAACAAGACCCGGACGCAACCCGCATGGCAGCCTTTCCGGCCAGGAGCAGGGATGCGTTCATGGCGCACTGGGCCAGGATTCTGGACGACGAGACCGTCGTGAATAAAACCATACTGTTCGACGGACAGGTGGCCGGCAGCATCCTGAGCTTCGAGCAGTCCGGCGAACGAGAAGTGGGATACTGGATCGGCAGGGAGTTCTGGGGCAGGGGCGTCGCCACGAAGGCGCTCTCGGGATTTCTGGCTCACGCTAGGCAACGCCCGTTGTATGCGCACGTCGCCGGGCACAACGTAGCCTCCGTCAGGGTGCTGGAGAAGTGCGGGTTCGTCGTCTTCGACAAAGAAAGGGAGTTCTCCAGCGTCCACGGCAAGGAGATCGGATGGCTCATCCTGAAACTCGAAGCGTAGGGGCAGACGCGGCGCGGCGATAACGACACCTGCCTTTCCGACCGGCTACTCTCCTCTGGCAGCGGTTGCGAAGAGAGGCCGAGCCTTCTTCGCCGAACTGCTTCAGACGACGCGGCTATCCGTGGCCTTCTCCTGGCGATTCACCATGATCGAGAATCCGAGCGCCGCTGCCCAGACCACCAGAATCAGTACGTAGAGGACGATGGCGAGCCCGCCGCCCACGCCGATCGCCTCGGAGAAGGTCTTGGCGTTGGTGAGCAGGATGATGCCGCCGACGGCGGTTCCCAGGATGCGGGCCGGCAGGATGCGGACGATGTAGGCTGCCACCGGCGCCGCTATGACCCCGCCTATCAGCAGCGCCCCGGCCACCTGCCAGGGAATGTCCGCAAAGCTCAGGGTCAGGAGGAAACCGATGCTTGCCGCGAGGGCCACCAGGAACTCGCTGGTGTCCACCGTTCCGACTATCTTCCTGGGCTGCATCCTGCCGGAGGAGAGCAAGGTGGGCGTGGAGATGGGACCCCACCCTCCGCCGCCCGCCGCGTCAAGGAATCCCGCCACGAGACCTAAAGGAGCCAGGAGTCCTCGCGGTACGGGCCTCTCCCTTACCGGCTTCTCGTGCCTGCGGAACGAGAAACGCGCCAGGATGAAGACGCCGAGACCGAACAGGAAGATGGCCACGAGCGGCTCGGCGGCCTCGGCCGTGATGACCGAAGCCAACACCACGGCGCCGAAGAACGCGCCTATGGCCCCGGGGATGGCCAACCAGGTGACCTTGCTCCAGTCCACGTTGCCGAACCGCCAGTGCGATACTCCCGACGCGGCCGTGGTACCCACCTCGGCAATATGTACGGCGGCGGACGCGAGCGCCGGCGAGATCCCCACCGCCAACAGCAGGCTCTGGGACGTCACCCCGTAGGCCATCCCCAGAGAACCGTCCACCAACTGGGCGACCAAACCGACCACGGCTAGCACCAAGAAGCTTCTCACCCGCCGCCTACCTCCCCGCTCGCTTGTATTTTGCTTTGTCCATTTCGTCTGTCTTGTCTACGCTCTTTATGGAGATACGAACATTACTGGTTTTCGTCGGAGGGTTCAAGGACCGGGTTCTGACTTTGGGATTCAACGCCCCGCCGAAAAATAACATTTCGATAACATTTCGCCCAGATCCTTGACTTGCTTATCGGCAGGTTCTACAGTTCCGTATTGTCAATCAAGACAGTAGACAAAGTAGGTATAGTGACGAACGGAGGAGCAGGGATGATGAATGGAGTGGGGGAGGGAACGGCGGTGGATCGACCCAACGTGGTTGTTGTTGTGGCGGACACGTTCAGGCGGGATCACATGGGGGCTTACGGGAACCCCTGGATCCAGACCCCGCACCTGGACGAGTTCGCGCGGTCTTCGGTGGTCTTTGACCAGCACGTGATCTCCTCTTTCCCAACCATGCCGGCCCGTGCGGACTTCCTGACAGGCACCTTCTCGTACTCGCACATGGGCTGGGAGCCGCTGCCCAGGCACCTGATGACCCTGCCGGAGCTTCTCTCCAAGGCTGGATATCACACGATGGGCGTCGTGGACACGCCCTTCTACATCCGCAACGGCTTCGGCTACGATCGGGGCTTCGACGACTTCATCTGGGTGCGGGGTCAGGGCGATGACACCAGGCCGCACGAGCGCGCCGACATGCGTTCGACGTGGCGCTCCGAAGAGGACCGGATGGTTGCCCGCACGGTGACGCAGGCCGAGCGGTGGCTGGAGCGGCACCACGAGGAACAGTTCTTCCTCTACGTGGACACCTGGGACCCGCACGAGCCATGGGACGCCCCCGACTACTACACAAAGAAGTACCGCAAAGAGTACAACGGGGAGCAGATCTACCCTGCCTACGGAAACTGGAAGCGGGCCGGACTCACCGAAGGCGACGTTGAACTCGGCCACGATACCTACTGCGGCGAGGTCTCGATGGTGGACTTCTGGGTCGGGCGTTTGCTGGCAAAGCTCGATGCCCTGAGCCTGCGCGACAACACCATCGTCATCTTCACCTCTGACCACGGCTTCTACTTCGGGGAGCACGACTACTTTGGCAAGGCCGAGTGGGTGCACGACCCAGAGGCCGCCATCTCGGACGACTCTCTGCTGCCTGAGTGGCTGGCCGAGTCCTGGCTGCTGACGGTCGAGCGGTCGCCGCTGTACCGCGAGCTGACCAACGTGCCCATGATGGTCCGTGGTCCCGGCCTCACGCCAGGCCGGACGCAGGCGCTCACCACCGCAGCCGACATAGCCCCGACGGTCCTCGATATGGTCGGGCTCGGCGGGCTGCCGACCACGATGATGGGTGCGTCGTTCGGCGGTGTCCTCTCCGGCCAGAGGAACGAGCACAGGCCGTTCGTCATAAGCTCCTGGCCGCTGTATCTGGCGGAGGGCGAGGTCACAACGGCCGTTGACTCCAAGGTGCGCAGGATCTCCTCCTACATGCCCATCACCGTCACCATCCAGGATCGCTCCCTGATCCTCGGTGGCCCCGACGATGAGCCCGAGATCTACGACCTGACGAGCGACCCAGGCGAGCAGAACAACGTCTGGAGGGAGACCAACGGCGAGGGCGGCAAACTCTGCGAGGACGCCGTCACCTTCCTGGAGACCATCGGTACTCCGGAGAAGCACGTTGCGCCCCGTCGCGAGGCGCTCGACCGTTGGTGGAGGAAAGCAGTCCACAGCTAGGTCACAAGAGACCCCGGCGCTCCCGGCATTTCGTACGGTCCTCGTTTTCGAGGGCCGCGCGATTGTTTGATCTCCGGCAGGGCGGACAATGGCGGAAGCTTGTGGGGACGTGGACGGAAATAATGCTCTTCGAAATATCTGACCAGTACAGGCATAAACATATTTGGTGAAACTCATACGTTTTCTGGTAAGCTCCGTGCTTCTGGTCGCTCACCATCGGCGGATATTCGCCCGGAGACGAGCGGCAAGGAGACCGAGGAGATCGCATGCGTGCGGTAGAAGTGCTGGTAGACGCTTTGCGAGGTACGATCCCGTGATGATAAGGAGCCTGACCGCGGGCGGTAATTCGTGAACGAGGTACGGTTTCGCTTCGTCTCTGATCTGGACGTGGATCGTCTGCGGCTGGCGCGCCGGGAAATCCTGGGAGCCGTCGAGACGGCGCTGCGGGCACAGGGCGAGGGCGATGTTGTGCTCGAACCCAGGGTGCATCTGATACCTCCGAACGATGGGAAAGGCCACTTCAACGTCCTCCGTGGATACGTGGGATCGGAGGGTATCTGCGGCGTGAAGATCGTGGGCGACTTCGTCGAGAACTACCGGCTCGGCCTCCCGAGCGAGGTCGCGCTCGTAAACCTCTTCGATCCCGAGACTGGCGTGCCACTCGGGGTGGTGGACGGAACCATGATCACGAGCGCCCGGACCGGCGCCGTCACCGCGCTGGGCGCGAAGCATCTCGCCCGCACCGACAGCAAGATCCTCGGGCACGTTGGCGCGCGCGGAACGGCGTGGTGGAACGTAACCATGCTCGACGACCTCTTCGACTTCGATGAGATCCGCGTTACAAGCAAGCGCCCGGAGTCCAGGGAGGAGTTCGCCAGAAACCTGACGGAACACCTCGGCAAGCCGGTGAAGGCGGTCACCACGGCCGAGGAGGCGCTCGTCGGGGCGGACATCATGGTCGAAGCCTCGCGCCTCACGAAACCGGAGCCCTTGCTGAAAACGGAGTGGGTCACCCCCGGGACATTCGTGGTGCCGTATGGGACCATTAGCGCCGTGGAGATCTCGCTGACCGACGTGATGGACAAGGTCGTCGTGGACGACTGGGGTCAGGCGGGCGCGGGCCGTTTCGGGGCGCTGCGGCGGCATGTGGACGAGGGGTTGCTCACCAGAGAGAGCCTCCACGCCGAGCTCGGGGACATCGTAGCCGGGCACGCTCCGGGCCGCGAGCGGCCGGATGAGAAGATATTGTTCTGGCACCGGGGACTGGCGACGACGGACGTGGCGCTGGCGTACCTGATCCTATGCCGCGCCGAAGAGGCCGGGCTAGGGACCGTGGTCGAAACCGGCTACGGCGGGAACGGAAGTGGTGGCGCGTGATCACGATCCGCCATTCCACGGACCTGGATCCGGAGACGATAGAAGATATAGCTTTCGGGCTCCATACCCTGGAGCTGCATCCCGAGTTGCTGGAAGAGCTTCGGCGCTCCCACGAAGAGATGGTGGCCGCGCTCGTTGGCGGGCAGCGCGTGTACGGCGTGAACACCGGGACGGGATACCTTGCGAACACAGCTCTGCGGGGACCGGAACTGAAACGGCACCAGCGGAACCTGCTCCTCGGACGCGCCGTCGGGTCACCGCCGTACCTTCCCGTGGAAGAAGCTCGGGCCTTGATGGCGGCGCGCCTGATCAACCTGATCAGCGGATACGCCGGGGTCACGCCGGAGCTCTGCCAGTTCCTGGTGGACCGTATCAACGACGGCTTCGTACCCGCCGTCCCGCGCGGCGGCGTCGGCAGCGCCGGAGAGGTGATTCCGCTGTCGCATGCCTTCCAGACGTTCGTCGGCGTGGGCCACGTCCTCGAACCGGATGGAAACGTCAAAGACGCGGCCCTCGCGCTGGCCGAGCGCGGCGTCCCGTCCTACGACCCGGCGGCGAAAGAAGGCATCGCACTTCTGGCGGGGTGTCCCGGGACCATCGCGCTCGCCATCGCGCGACGGCGGGCCGTGGAGATCCTCTCCCGCCAGTTGCTCGCGGGCGCGGCCTGTTCGATAGACGCGCTTCGCGCCCCGCTGGAGATCTACGGCGAGCGGGGAGACCGGCTGCACGCTGACCCCGTCCTGTTCGGCGTGCTCTCCAGGTTGCGCGCCGCGCTGCGGGGCTCTGCCGGAGAGAGGTACGGGATACAGGCCCCTGTCTCGTTCCGGGTGGCGCCGCAGGTGCTCGCCCACCTCGAACGTACCATCGTCCGGTTCACCGAAGACATCGACCGCGCCGTCGGGTCCGTGACCGATTCACCGGCTTTCGTGGAGGGGAGTTTCGTGGCTACCGGGGGTTTCCACGAGGTGGAGTTGGCAGCCGGGTTCGACGCGCTCGCGCTGGCTTTGATCCGGGCCGCCGAACTTTCGGGGCAGAGGGTCCACCGGCTGCTCGACAGCCGCTTCAGCGGGCTACCGGATCAGCTTACGCCAAACCCCGGTCCTTCTTGCGGCCTGATCGTGGTTCAGAAGCGCGTCGTCGGGGTGCTGAACGAGCTGCGGCGGCTCGCCGCACCCGCCTCGGTCGGCGTTGCCGACACCTCCCTTGGACAGGAGGACGCCATGACCTTCGCCTTCGAGGCCGCCGAGAAACTGCGCCGGGTGGAGGAGCTGGTGCGGGACGTGCTCGCGTGCGAGCTTCTCGTGGCGCGGCAGGCTTGGGCGTTGCGTGGCGCCGGGATACCGGACGGTCTCAAAGAGGTCGCGGGACGGCTCACGGAGGCCGTCGAGCCGGTGGAGGAGGACAAGCCGCCCGGCCCTAACCTGACGCGGCTCGCCGGGATGCTGGAGCGGGGCGAATTCGGACAGACATTCGAGCAGCGTAATCGGAGAACGGAGAGCGTGCGATGATCACCTTCGAGTCCGTCACCAAACGATACGCTGACGGGACCGTCGCCGCCGACGACGTCAGCTTCGAGGTCCCCGAGGGCGAGCTGGTGGTACTTGTCGGCCCGAGCGGGTGCGGCAAGACCACGACGTTGCGCATGGTCAACCGCATGATCGAACCGACCGACGGGCGTATAACCGTGAACGGGGAGGACGCCGCGAGCGTGCCAGCCCCCAGGCTGCGCCGCGACATAGGCTACGTCATACAGCAGGTCGGCCTCTTCCCCCACCTCACCATCGCCGACAACGTCGCCACGGTCCCCAGCCTGATCGGCTGGGACAAAGAGCGCATCGGCGAGAGGGTGGAGGAGCTTATCAACACGGTCGGGCTGTCGCAGGAGGTCGCAAGCCGCTATCCGCGCCAGCTCTCCGGCGGCCAGCAGCAGCGCGTCGGAGTCGCACGGGCGCTCGCGGCGGACCCGCCCATCATGCTCATGGATGAGCCCTTCGGGGCCGTGGACCCGATAGTGAGGGAGTCGCTCCAGGACGAGTTCCTGCGCCTGCAGCGGGAGCTGAAGAAGACCATCCTCTTTGTCACCCACGACATAGACGAGGCTATGAAGATGGGCGACCGCATCGCCATCTTCAACGTCGGGGGCATACTGGAGCAATACGCCACACCGACGGATCTACTCGCCACGCCCGCCAACGATTTCGTGGTGGACTTCCTCGGCGCCGAGCGCAACCTCAAGCGGCTTGCCCTCATCCCCGTTTCCGCAGTCGAACACGAGATCGGGCCACTGGTCTCCGAGGACGACTCGTCCAGCCGGGCGCAGGAGGTTGCGCGCGAGTCCGGCACGGATTGGGTGCTCGTCACAGACACGGAGAAACAGGTAAAGGGGTGGGTCTCAATCAATGATCTCGACGGGCAGGGAACGGTGGGTGAGGCTGAGATCCAACCATTCGACACCTTCGTGACGCAGGACGAGTCGCTGCGGGCGGCGCTGGACGGCATGGTCGAGTCGCACCTGAACGTGGCCGTCAGGGTGGACGGGGACGGCCGCTACGAGGGTGTCGTGACCCACAACACCCTGACCGGGGAGCTGAAGTAGAGGATGGCCCAGAGTCTTTTCGACTGGTCGTGGGTCCTGGACAACCTTGGAGAGATCTGGGCGCAGCTCGCCGAGCACATCGTGCTGACGGTCGTCCCCGTCGGCCTCGGCTTTCTGATGGCGTTTCCGATGGCGCTGGCGTCCATCCGCTGGCCCCGGCTGTACTCGCCGCTCCTTGGTGTGGCGGGCATCTTGTTCTCGATCCCGACCCTGGCCCTGTTCGTGGTCATGATCCCTTTCACCGGCCTCTCCAAGGCAACGGCCATAATCCCCCTGACGCTGTACACGCTGCTCATCCTGCTGCGCAACACCGTGGAGGGCCTGAAGGGCGTGCCGAGCCACGTCCGGGAGGCTGCGGAGGCGATGGGCTACACGCGCACGCGCCAGCTCTTCCGCATCGAGCTGCCGCTGGCGGTGCCGGTCATCATAGCCGGGCTGCGCATAGCGACGGTCAACACCATCGCGTACGTAGCGATTACGGCCTTGATCGGGCAGGGTGGGCTTGGCAACCTGTTCATGGACGGCTTCCTACGCCAGTACCCGACGCCTCTGATCGTGGGCCTCGTGCTCTCGGTGCTGCTGGCGGTGGCGGCGGATCTGGGGTTGCTTGGTGTGCAGCATGTTCTGACCCCCTGGCAGAGGGATCCAGGTTAGCATGATAGAAGTCATAACCGACCTGGTCGCGTGGTTCGCTGACCCTGTCAACTGGCAGGGACCAAGCGGCGTCCCGGCGCGCGTTCTGGAGCACATCTGGTACTCGGTGCTGGCAATCATCCTAGCGGTGGTTATCGCGCAGCCGATCGGCATTTTGATCGGTCACACGGGACGCGGTGGGGCCCTGGCGATAAACCTGTCCAACGCCGCGCGGGCCGTCCCCACGTTCGGGGTGATCCTGCTGACTTTCCTGGTCGCCGGGATAGGGCTCGTGCCGGTGCTGGTGGCGCTCGTGGTGCTTGCGGTCCCCTCGATGATTACGAACACGTACGCGGGATTCCGCGCCGTGGACCGCGACGTGCGGGACTCGGCTGAGGGTATGGGCATGACCGGATGGCAGGTAGTGCGGCGGGTGGAGATCCCGGTGGCCATGCCGCTCATCATGGCGGGCGTGAGGATCTCAGCGGTGCAGATCGTGGCTACCGCCACCTTCGCCGCGGTCGTCAGCCTGGGTGGCCTCGGACGATATATCATCGACGGGCTCGCCCAGCGCGACCTCACGGAGGTGCTCGCCGGCGCGATCCTGGTCGCCGCCCTGTCGCTGCTGACGGAGCTCGGGCTCTCCCGGCTCCAGACGCTCGTGGTCTCGGATGGTCTGCAAGCGGAGAGTGAGGAGGCGTCCATGGAGGCGAAGCTGGAAGGTTCGACAGGTTAGGTTCCTGAACAGGTTCCTGAACAGGTTCCCGAATAGATATCTACCGGAAGGAGAAGAGGATGACGTTCAGAGAGAGATGTTTGGTGATGGCGGTAGGGGTTGTCTCTGTGCTCGTGGTCGCGGCCGGGTGCAGTGGCGGTGGTGAGGATGCGTTGCAGCAGGGTGGTGGCAGTGGTGGCATCGTCGTCGGCTCGGCGAACTTCCCGGAGCAGTTGATCCTGGGCAACATGTACGCCGAGGTGCTGGAGGACAAGGGCCTAAAGGTCGAGCGTCGGCTGAACCTCGGCACGCGCGACGTGCTCTTCCCTTCGTTGAAGAGCGGTGAGATCACGCTCGTACCAGAGTACAACGGCGCCCTTCTAGCCTACCTGTCCAAGGGACAGTCGGACGTGACGAGCCCGGAAGAGACCACGAAGGAGCTCCGGGGGGCTCTTCCCGAAAGTCTGATCGCCCTCGAAGCATCCGACGCGCAGGACAAGGACGCCCTCGCGGTTACCCAGCAAACCGCAGAGAAGTACGACCTCAAGACCACCTCCGACCTGGCCCCTGTCGCGGACAAGCTCATCGTTGGCGGTCCCCCCGAGATGGAAGAACGCCCGGACGGCCTGCCCGGACTCAAGAAGGTGTACGGCATCGAGTTTGCCGAGTTCAAGGCGCTGGATGCAGGCGGCCCCCTGACCGTCGAGGCTCTGGCCAACGGCGATATAGACGTCGGGCGGGTCTTCAGCAGTCAGGGCGTCATCGACCAGCGCGGCTGGGTGGTGCTGGCGGACGACAAGGAGCTTAGCCCGGCGCAAAACATCATCCCGATCATCCGCAAGCAGGACAACTCGGCGAAGATAGAGGACGCGCTGAACAAGCTCTCCGCGACGCTGACCACCGGAGACCTCAAGAAGCTGAACAAGCGCGTCGAGGTCGACAAAGAAGACCCGGAGGTCGTCGCGAAAGACTACCTGAAGCAAAAAGGTGTTCTGGGAGGCTGAACCCGGACGGAGGCTGTGAGAGGACCGGCCGGGGAACTCCCTGGCTGGTCCCCCAAAGCGAAGGATGCGTGAGCGCCCGACGCCACCGCGAAACCACGATGACTGCACAAACAACCCGCCATCCCGGCCTTGAACTTCCAGGTCTCCGGGTATAGCTTCTGCGCTTTGCACACCGAAGCAATGGAGAAAACGCGGCGTGAGACTCGCGAGAACAGGCGCTGGACCAGCCGGAACCGGCGGCAGAGGCACAGGGGAACGGACCACCTATGACGGCCGGATTTCCCCGTCTCACCGGCCTGCGGTGGCCGCGCCTTATCCGCACCAGCCTCGCCACTTGACACCTTGCTGCCGGTTCGCTAGTGTCCGTTTGTTTACTAAAATAGTAGACAAAATAGTAAAAAGGAGAGCATGGTCGGCACCGTGAAGAGCAACGGCCCGAAGGAGAGGACGGAGGCAGCGGCGAAGGATGTTCCTTTCGCCGGGCCAGCGGAGGAGGTCACGTCGTGGGAGCGTGGCATACGCAAGCCGTTGCCTCCGGAGTGGTTCGTGGACCTTCGGGAAGGCGAGGCGAAGCCTGAAGATTCGACCGGCGACCACGCTTTCAACGCGGAGATGCGATGGGAGGCGATGGCGGACGAAGGCTATCTGACGCCCGTCAGGAGTTTCTTCGTCCGCAGCCACGCTCCGACACCGGGCATAGACTCAGCCACCTGGACCCTGAGCGTGGAGGGTCCTGGCGTCGAGCAGCCACTGGAGCTGGGCTACGGTGACCTTTCGCGTATGCCGGGGGTGTCCGTCGTGCGAGCGCTGGAGTGCGCTGGCAACGGACGCGCCTTCTTCGACGAGATTCAGGGAAGGCAGGCGGAGGGCACCGCCTGGCGGCTCGGGGCCGTCGGCGTGGCGAAGTGGACAGGAGTTCCGTTGCGGGAGGTTCTGGAGAGGGCCGGCCTCAAGGACACGGCCCGCGAGGTGATGCTGGAGAGCCTGGACGCGGTGCGGATGCGTCGTCCGCTGCCGGTGGAGAAGGCCGTGGAGGAGGGCACGTTGCTGGTCCTCGGCATGAACGGGGAGCCGCTTACACCGGACCACGGTTTCCCGCTGCGCGCGGTCGTCTCCGGTTGGGCCGCCGTGGCGAGCGTGAAGTGGCTCGGACGCGTATACGTCTCCGAGACGCCGCTCACTTCGCCGTGGAACACGGACAAGTACGTGCTGACCGGCGGGGAGTTTGGCGCGGATCGTGAGCCCATCGAGGAGCGGGACGTCAAGAGCGCGCTGGAATTGCCGTGGCCCGCCCAACTCCGAGAGGGAGGTCACGTCATTCGCGGCCGGTCGTGGTCGGGCTATGGCGCCATCTCGCGCGTCGAGTACTCGGTGGATGGCGGTCCCTGGCG
>JACCTS010000231.1 GCA_013812245.1 Rubrobacter sp. | reverse complement strand
CCTCCGGTTTCTGGGTGAATAGAGGGCTACGCAGCCGACGGCGGCACGACGAAGAAGGAGCGGACATGGACCTCGGAGACCAGCGCGAACTGTTCGAGATACCGGAAGACATCGCCTATCTGAACTGTGCGTACATGGGGCCGCAATCACGTTCGGTGCAGGAGATCGGAGCGTGGTCGGTAGCGCGCAAGTCGCGGCCCTGGGAGATCACACCCCCAGACTTCTTCGAGGACGCGGAGAAGGCTCGCGGCCTCTTCGCCCGGCTCGTCGTCGGCGACGCTGACGGCGTCGCCATCATCCCGGCCGTCAGCTACGGGATGGCCGTCGTCGCCGCCAACATTCCCGTGCGGGCAGGCGAGAGCATCCTGATCCTTGAGGGCCAGTTTCCCTCCAACGTCCACACGTGGCGTGAGCTGGCGAAGCGGAAGGAAGCCAACGTCGTCACCGTCCCCCAGCCCGCGGACTTCGACTGGACCACCGCCATCCTGGAGCACCTGGACGAGAGTGTGGCCATCGCCGCCGTGCCAAACTGCCACTGGACGGACGGTTCTCTGGTGGACCTCGGGCGCGTCGGGGAGCGGGCCCGAGAAGTCGGGGCGGCGCTGGTGGTGGACGGCATCCAGTCGATAGGCGCGAAGCCGTTCGACGTGGCTGAGGTACGGCCGGACTTCCTGGTGGCATCCACGTACAAGTGGCTGCTCGGCCCGTACTCGCTGGGGTTCATGTGGGTGGACGAGCGTTGGCGGGAGGGAATGCCGCTGGAGCACAACTGGATCACACGCTCCGGCAGCGAGGATTTCTCGCGGCTCGTGGACTACCGCGACGACTTCGCACCCGGCGCCCGCCGCTACGACGTTGGCGAGCGAAGCAACTTCGTCCTCCTCCCGATGGCGATAGCAGCACTGCGGCAAATTCTGGATTGGGGCGTCGAGAACGTCTCAGAGACCACGGGAAGGTTCACGGACCTCATCGAGAAGGAAGCGAAGCAACGCGGCATCGAGGCCATCCCGGCGGAGCGGCGGGTGCGGCACATGATCGGGCTGCGTCTCGGTCCCGACGCGCCAGACGACCTCGCCGCCCGGCTGGCACAGCGCAACGTCTTCGTCAGCGTGCGCGGTGATAGCGTGCGCGTCTCGCCCCACGTGTATAACAACGAATCGGACATCGAGAAGCTCTTCGCGGCGCTGTAAAGCGTGCTCCGCTAGCGATCCGAATATTCACGCCGGTGAGTTCCGAGCAGGCCCGAAACACGGAAGAAAATTCCTGGCGCGTCCCCCTGCCACGCCGTGCTACAACGCACCACCGAAGGAAGATGGAAGCAGCGTGACCCAGCACTCGCTGGCTTCGATCTCGACGCTCAGGAAGCTAACTTTCCACGCCCCCCCGGCAAAGGCTTGACGACCACGGGTGATACATCTCTCCGATGGTCAATGGAGGCCGTTCGCACATCCGCGAATAGCAGGTGCGCTGCAGGCACTTTGCGCCATTGGAATTGGACCAGCACCGATACGGCCTGCCGACCTTCGATCACGGCGTGCAGATTCGGGCCGGCGAAGTCGTTGGTGTCGAGCCGTGGATGACGCACGGCTCCATCGTTGATCCGCCCTGTGCATCGTCCACCAATGACCACTGAGCAGCCTCGGTGACATGGATCATGGTCCGTTCTTTCCCGGTTTCAGGTCCGGTGCACACTCGGGGTCGCCAGCGTCCCGGAAATCAACTCTCAAGATCGAGTAGACCTTGTAGTCCCAGTACCTGCCCTTGCGGAACACGTTGTCCCTGAGCGTGCCCTCGTAGCTCATGCCAGCCTTCTGCATCACGCGCTCCGAAGCGGTGTTCTCGGCGACGCAGCGGGCCTCTATCCGGTTGAGCGTGAGATGCTCGAACCCGAAGGCGATGGCCGCCCGCACGGCCTCGGTGGTCAGACCCTTGCCCCAATGTTCTCGTCCAATGGCGTAGCCAAGCGAGGCACAAGCGTACTCGGGCTCCCAGAAATCTTGCATAAACCCGCACATGCCGATGAACCTACCGCTCTCCCTGAGCTCCAGGCCCCAGTTCGCGGGCTCGCCCCGCTCGTAGTTCGAGATCACAGAACCCAGGAATCTCCTGGCTTCTTCGATGGAGTCGTAGGGTTCCCAGGTCGTGTACCGGGCGATCTCGGGGTCGGATGTGTTTACGAGAAGATCCGGCGCGTCGTCGAGAGTAACTTTGCGGAGAAGCAACCTTTCGGTCTCTATCCGCGGCAGTTCTCCGAAGGATCCCTCGCTCCGCAAAACCCTATTCCTCGGCGCTCACCCGCTCGATGCTGGACCAGGGCAGGAAATCGTAGCCGTGCGGGTCGCCGCTCGGGTCCCGCACGTCCAGTAGCAGGCCGTTATCGTCCCGGTCGCAGACGTAACCCGCCAGATCCGTGCCCGTGCGGGCCGAGACCGACACGAACTGTCCCCGGTATAGGAAACCGGACACCTGCGGCGCTCCTTCCCGTAATCCGTTTCCCGCGTTCTCACCTTCCAAAGCGTGCCTCCTCCACTCTAGTTCCGATCTACGAGACCAGCTTACAACACCGTCCGCTGCTACCGGGCCGGAGGCAGATGCGACAAGAGCTCCAGGACTTCTCGCCAGTCGGAGAAGCCATGGACTTTCGGGTTCTCTGCGACTACCTTGCGGTTCCACGGTTGGATCACGGTCGCAGCCCACAATCCCGCCCCGGCGACTCGCTCCAGCGTATCGGGGCGGTCGTCGATCATGCCGAAGGCGCCGAGATCCCGGAGGATAGAGAGTTTGTCCCCGATCGTGACGGTGAGGCCCACGTTCTCTCCGAAGTTTTCCTTCAGCCAGGGTTTCAGATACGGCGTCATGGCATCGGGGTTCCAGTAGTGGGTGACGAAGTGGACCCTGATGCCGCGCTCGTCTTGCAGGCGGCGGATCACCTCAGGCGCATGGGGATACGGCTCGCGCCCGGCGACGCGCTCCGGGGAGAGTGCGCGGTCGAAAATCTCGGTCGTGATCTGTTCGCCATACGTTTCGAGCACATGAGTCCAGGTGGTGACCGTCTCCACGTCCAGCATCTCCCCTGTCACCTCAAACACCGCCTCGCGGACACGGACGCCCGTGTCCCAGACGGTCGAGTCCACGTCACAGGCTAACGTCGTCTGGTTACCCGACACCTGAGTACCGCACGAAGGTAGGGTGACTCAGAATCTCCCTGATCCTGCTCTGCCTTCTTTTCCCCATCAAAGGAAAGACAGTGACCATTAGATCTACAACTGCTTCAGTGTTTTGGAGGGACCATGAATAGATTTGCTTGCCTCCCTTCGTCTTACGGGTCGGCTCGCAGACGCCCCCAGCCGGTACCAGTTCGTGGAGCTGATTATTATGTCCCCGTCCGTGGAGACCACTCGAACGGCAGGAGTGTAGGAGAAACCATTCTTCCTCTTGCCTTTCTTCATGGTGAAGCAACCTTCACCTTCAAGCAGCCCTGCAACCCATCCCAACTCCAACTCTGAGAGGCGATGAAAACTGTAAGTGGGGCTACCAGAAATCGTCCTACCCAAGACGGCATGCCCTTTCCGGAATCTCAACGGCCTGCCTTTGACCCACCCTTTAGACTTGTCGGTCTTGCGGGATACGGTCGTTCTCGCGCCGCATCCGCACTCACAGAGCCCGTAGTCTTCATCGAAGACGCCCGTATTCGGCTCTCTCATTGGACCAGTTCCTGTATCGGGATCGCCTCGGTGAGCCCGGACTCGGGGTCAACCACGGCGTACACCGCGCCGGCCTGCCTGGCGACGAGGGCGTGCCTCCTGAGCCCGTCCCGGTCATCTATCGTGCCGAGGAGGTCGGGGAGGTCGAGATGTGAGGCCCGATCCCTGAAAGCGCACGCCTTTTCGGTCGAAGTGAAGAGCGCGGCGACCAGCGACTCTTCACCCGCGTCCTCTTCGCCGGTCTCGACCGAGATCAGGGGCGACTCTCCCCGCTCGTTGGAGAGGATGTACAGCGGGAACGGTATCTCCTCATCTGCTTCGGTCTCTTCTGTAGCGCGGCCCGCTACGTCAGAGGCATGGAAGAGCCCCGTGCCCATCTCTGTCACCACGAGCACGTAATCCTGCCCTGAAGCCGCGTACAATTCGACGGCCTGCCAGTCGGACAACTCCGCAGCCTCCAACCCGTAGAGGGAAGCCATCTCGAAGTCGAGGGCATTCTCGGAGAACTTCTCGGCCAGTTCCCGCGTGGCGAAGAGTACGCCTACGCGCGCAGGTTCACCGCCAACAACGGTCGCCTCGAAGACGTTCTCGCCAGCTTCGTCCTCTAGTTTGAAGAGCGGTGGAGGTGGGATCTCACCCAGCCGAAGTTCCCAGTTGGGTCCGGCCATCGGGGCTCTAGAGCAGGAGCGACTTGGGCTTCACGACGCTCCTCGCTACCGAGACGAGGTCCTCGCCGGTAAACGGCTTGCGGAGTACCCTGACGGAGCCGTGCATCCGCTCCCCGAGCTTCTTGGCGGCCGGATCCTTCTTGGCGGCGGTGAGCACCACCGGAACCTTCTGAGTTTTCGGCATTGCCTTGAGGCAGTGGCACGCCTCCACGCCACCAACCTGGGGCATCGAGACGTCCATGATGATGAGGTCCAGCTTACGGCTGATGGCTTCCTGGAGCGCCCGCTGGCCGTCGGTGGCCTCTATTACCCGGAAACCGGCAGCCCTCAACGCGTCAGCGCCCGTCTCCAGGATCTCGGGGTCGTCCTCAACGAACATGATGGTCGGTTTAGCCACGGCGATATATTTTACACCCTGGCGAATCGTCTGCACCGTATCCGAAGGCCTATTTTCGAGTACTACCGAAAGTCTGGTGAGAGTACTATGTGGAGGACACAATCACAGCCCGCTATTTACCCCGTCCGGAGGCTCGGGGCGGGCGCCCCGGCTGATAAAATACTCCCGTAAGTTTTCGAAAAAGCCGGAATCCGGCGGCCGGAAGAGGTGAGCGTGCAGCAGGAAAAGTATTATCGCAAGGGCTTCAAGCTGCGGGGCGAGGTCCAGCACCTGCTGGACCGGGACTACCGCTCGGAGGTCGTCGAGAAGATGCGGGAAAACGGCAACCTCTTCGAGGCGGGCGGGCTCTCGATACGCCTCGCGGACGAGTTCGGGTTCTGTTACGGGGTTGACCGGGCTGTGGACTACGCTTTCCAGACCAGGGAGAAATTTCCGGACAGGCGCATCTACATAACGGGCGACATGATCCACAATTCCTCCATGAACGACCGGCTGCGCGAGATGGGCATTGAGTTCCTCTCCGAAGGCTTTGACGGAAGGCCGGACGAGAAGTTCGAGCAACTCGGGCCGGAGGACGTGATCATCCTCCCCGCCTTCGGCGCGCCCGTCGGGTGGGTGAAGACGCTCAAGGAACGGGAGTGCATCGTCGTGGACACCACCTGCGGCTCGGTGCTCTCCGTATGGAAGCGCGTCACCCGCTACGCCGGGAAGGGTTTCACCAGCATCATCCACGGCAAGTACTACCACGAGGAGACCAAGGCCACCGCCTCCCAGACGTTGAAGGACGACGGAAACGGCAAATACCTGATCGTCCGCAATCTGGTCGAGACGGGCTACGTTACGGACTTCATCCTGGGACGGATGGACGCGGACGCGCTAAGGGAGAAGCTCTCCCACGGCATGAGCCCCGGCTTCGACCCGGACAAGGACCTCGTTAGCGTCGGCGTCGCCAACCAGACTACGATGCTGATGAGCGAGACGCTTGCCGTCGGCGGAAAGCTAAGGAAGGCGATGGCCGAGCGGTACGGGGCGGAGAACCTAGGCGAGCATTTCGAGCTCTTCGACACCATCTGCTCGGCGACCCAGGACCGGCAGGACGCGCTCTTCGGGTTGCTGGAACATCCGCTGGACGTGATGATCGTGATCGGCGGCTACAACTCCTCGAACACCAACAACCTGGCGATCATCTCCAAAGAGCGGGTCGAGCGGAGCTACCACATAGCCAGCGGCGACTGCATCGAAGGAGACATCATACGCCACAAACCCGCAGGCACCCCGCTCGACGCGCGAGAGGAGATCCCGGAGAGCGGCTGGCTCCCCGAAGGACCGGTGCGCATCGGGCTCACCGCTGGCGCCTCGACGCCGAACTCCCAGATCGGGCTTGCCGTCGGACGCATCCTGGAAGCGCGAGGGCTCTCGCCCGAGATCGCTCTATCCTCTTCCCCAGCCTAACTTCCAGCCTCTCCCCTACTCCTCTCTGGCGAAGGCGGCGTCGAAGGCCTGGGTAGATGGCTCGAAATCCGTGCGCCGGACGTAGGCGAGCGCGTCCTGCGCCCCCCATTCGCGGTCCACGCCGGAGTCCTCCCACTCGATGGAAAGCGGGCCCGTGTAGCCGATGCGGTTCAGGGCCCGCACGCAGCCCTCCAGATCCACGTCTCCGTGGCCCGGCGAGACGAAGTTCCAGCCGCGCTCCGGCGCCCCGAAATCCAGGTGGGAGCCCAGGATGCTCCGGCGGCCGTTCAGCCGCTTCTTGCTGTCCTTGACGTGGAAGTGGTAGATGCGCCCCGCGAACTCCTCGATAAACTCTGGTGAGTACAGGAACTGGTGGGCGAAGTGGCTGGGATCGAAGTTGATGCCGAACCCCTCGCGGTTGCCGACGGCGTCGAGCGCCTTGCGGGTGGTCACGTAATCGTAGGCGATCTCCGTCGGATGGACTTCGAGGGCGAACCGGACGCCCACCTCGTCGAAGACGTCAATGATCGGGTTCCACCGCTCCGCGAAGTCCTCGTATCCGCGCTCGATCTCCGCGAAGTCGTTGGGCGGGAAACTGTACAGCATGTGCCAGATGCTCGACCCCGTGAACCCCGTGACGGTGTCCACCCCGAGCCTGGCGGCGGCCCGCGCGGTATTCTTCATCTCCTCGGCGGCTCTCTGCCGGACACCCTCGGGATCTCCATCTCCCCACACGCGCGCGGGCAGGGTGTTCTTGTGACGACCGTCTATCCGGTCGCAGACGGCCTGACCGGCGAGGTGGTTGCCGATGGCCCAGCAACCGAGGCCGTGCCGCTCCAACAACTCGCGCTTGCGCTCGACGTAGCCATCGTCTTCGAGGGCCGCCTCCACGTCGAAATGGTCGCCCCAGCAGGCAAGTTCCAGCCCGTCGAAGCCCCACTCTCCGGTCTTCTCCGCCAGCGTCTCCAGCGGGAGATCCGCCCACTGCCCCGTAAACAACGTTACCGGCCTAGCCAATTTCGTCCCTCCCCAAGATTTAGCCGCGGTAGGCTTGTCTGTTGCGTGATCTCACTACGCTATGCGCCCCGAGCCGCCCGCGGTGGGCGACGGGGTATCCATCGCGGTCTCGACGGCCATCATGGCGGCTCCAAAGATACCGGCCCGGTCATCGAGTTCCGAGGGCACGAGCTTCAGATGGCGGGTCGCCAGCGGCAACGAGCGCTGGTACACGACGGTACGTATGCCCGCGAAGAGTTGCTCGTGGGCGTGCGCCATGTCCCCGCCGATGACGACGACCTCGGGGTTGAAGAAGTTGACCGTGCTGGCGAGCACCTCCCCGATCAACTCCCCCGCAGTCCTCACTAGCCGCGCCGCCGCAGGATTTCCGGCCCGCACGAGCGCGACCACGTCCCGGCTGTTCGCGGCCGGGAAGCCGAGTTCAGACAGCTTCCGGGCCAGCGCTCCACCCCCGGCGACGGCCTCGACGCACGCGATGTTGCCACAACGGCATACGACCTCTTCGTGACCGGGAATCCGGATATGCCCGATGTCGCCAGCGCCCCCGCGCGCGCCGCGGTGGATCTGTCCGCCGGCGATGATCCCGCAGCCGATCCCCGTTCCGAGCTTCACGTACATCATGTGCTCGACCTGCGGCCAGTGCGCCCGCTGCTCGCCCAGCGCCATGATGTTCACGTCGTTATCCACCAGCACGGGAACATCCGGGAAGCTCTCGGAGAATTTGTCCGGTATCGAGACGCTGTCCCAACCAGGCATTATGGGCGGGTTGACCGCCTGCCCCCGCACGAAGTCCACCGGCCCCGGAACCCCCACGCCAATGCCGAGCACGCTCTCCCGCCCCACCCCGGCTTCCTCCAGCAAAGCCCAGAATCGCTCCTGAACCCATCCCAGAACGGCATCCGGGCCGTCCGAGATGTCTTGATCCGCCGACAACTCCGCTATGGGCTCGCCGGCCAGGTTCGCCACGCTCAGGCGGCAGTGCGTTGCCCCGAGGTCAGCCGCCAGGACCGCGCCCGCGTCCTTGTTGAACTCCAGCATCTTCGGCGGACGACCGCCCGTCGAAGGTCCCGTCCCTACCTCCCGGATTAGATTCTCCTTCTTGAGACCGCTCACGATCTCCATGACGGCAGGGATGCTCAACCCACTCACCCGTGACAATTCAGCCCGCGACACCCTCACCCTGGCACGCGACAGATCCAGGACCAGCGCCCGATTGTGACGCCGCAGGTGACGAGCCGCTCGTCCCCCCGTCTGAAACTCTTGCTGCTGACTCATTACCATGTTTGTACCCTTTGAGAGCTTATTAATATACTTTAAGTAACTGCCACAATATACTAACCGTACAGCCCCTGTGGTCAAGTGTAAACGACCTTGTTTTGCTGCGCGCATCCCGAAACTTTGCTCGTACATCTTGGAAACCGTGCGGCGGCAGGGGCAATTCCGGGCTCAGGGGACGGTTCGATCTTCGAGGCGGATACCCTTCAGCGACGCTGGTATTTGCGCGCCTGTGCAGAAGAGGGAGATCCTCATCTCTTCGTGGAAGCGTTCCAGCCAGCGCGCAACAGCCGCCACAGACTGCGTGGCCGGCCGGAGTAGCGGGAGCGCGGCGCCTATCAGGTCCGCCCCGAGGGCGAGGGCTTTCACCGCATCCACGCCGGTGCGCACGCCGCCGGAGCCGAGCACGAATTTGTCCGGGCACGCTTCCCGAGTCTCGACAATGCTCCTGGCGGTCGGGGTGCCGAGCTCGTCGAAGGCGTCGAGGTCGTCCCGCTCCCAGGCGAGCTTTTCTACCTCCAGCCAGGACGTACCGCCGGCCCCGCTTACATCCACGCCCCACACCGGCAGGAGGCTCAACTTCTCGGCGGTAGCCCGGTCCACGCCGAAGCCGACCTCCTTGATCATTACGGGTACGGAGAGCCCTTCGGCGATCTCTCCTATTTTCGCGGCCAGGCCGGACCAATCAGTGTCGCCGCCGGGCTGGGCTATCTCCTGGAGCGCGTTGACGTGCAGGCACAGGCCGTCGGCCTCCACGGCTTCCACGAGGCGCTCGCACTCCTCGACACCGCATCCGAGGTTGAGCTGGGCGGCGCCCAAATTCGCCCACAGAGGCACGTC
>JACCTS010000219.1 GCA_013812245.1 Rubrobacter sp. | reverse complement strand
GCCAGGAGGATGAAAGTACGCGCGCTCCCGGGTCCCATGCAACTAAGGATGCACCGGACCCGAAGATGATTCAGATAGCTGCTATAGCTAGAAGGTGATCACCTGGTATCCGGTGTCGACCAGCTTGCGGATGCTCGGATGGCCGTCGAACTCGTCGATCAGCTCGACCTGGTCGGAAGCCTCGATCTCTTCCTTGACCCCGTACGCGTTCGCGCAGTAGGAGCACACACCCTCAACCACGTCCTTCGTCTGCTCCCACAGTGTGTGGTACTTGTGGTCGGGATCACTCAACACCGGGACCCACTGGGTCCCAGCCCCGTCGAAGATGACCGTGACGTCATCGCCGGCCTCTTTGAATTCCCGCGCCACCTGCAGTCCATTGACGACGCGACCTAGATCCGCCTTGGTTTCGGTACCTGCAAGTACGAGGATCGCTACTTGGTTCATCAGTTCTCCTCCCTCAGAAGATCGTTGACTTGATCCCACGATGCGTACCCACGTGAACGAACGGGGAACCATCCCCCTCCAGATGTGTCACGAAACGAACAGTTCTCGAAGGAAGGAGCTGCGCTGCGCGTTCATGCCATTAGATGCTGCCGGCGAAAGGAAAACGATGAAAGCGATCTGGAACGGGAAGGTGGTCGCTGAAAGCGACGACACCGTCGTCGTGGAGGGGTTCCACTACTTCCCGATCGACTCGGTCGATGAGCAAGTACTGGTCGAGAGCTCCACAAGAACCATATGCCCGTGGAAAGGGCTAGCGAGCTACTACACGGTCGAGGTCGACGGCGAGAGGGCGGAAGACGGCGCCTTCTACTACCCGAAACCATCGTTCCTCGCCCGCAAGGTGAAGAGCCGGATCGCGTTCTGGAAAGGCGTACGCGTCGAAGCCTGACTCACCGCAGAAGGAAACACGACCCTAGGAGAGAAGGAGGATGAGCGTGGACTTTGAGCTTGTACCCGCACTCATAGCGGGACTCACAGGTACGGTGGCAATGACGGCCATGATGATGATCGGGAAGTCGATGGGGATGACCTCGATGGACATCGCGTTGATCACGGGTGGGATGATGACGGACGACGAAGCGAAGGCCCGCAAGGTCGGGATGATGATCCATATCGTGATGATGGGGACCATCGTCTTCGGGATCGCTTACACACTGCTGTTCCAGGCCTTCGACTCGACGAGCGCAGCGACAGGGTTACTGATCGGCGCGATCCACGGCATAGTCGTCGGTGCGATGGCGATGCCGATGATGGGGGTGATCCACCCCCGCATGCAGGCCGCAGGCCAGGGTTTCCACCTTGACTCCCCCGGGTTCATGGGTGTCCAGTACGGCAAGGGCACCCCTGCAGGGCTCCTCATGGGTCACGCGATCTACGGTCTCGTCGTGGCGCTCGTTTACGGAGCACTTATCTGATGACCTTAACGCGCGTCCCTCCCGGCGCGCTCATCGAGGACCTGGACGGTCGCCTGCTGCGACCCCCAGAGTTGCGTGGCCGTCCAGCCGTCCTCACGTTCCTCAGATACGTTGGCTGACTGTTCTGCGAGAGCCATCTCGTGAAGATGGCAAGCATGAAACCGAGGCTTGACGCGGCCCAGACGCAGGTGATCGTCATCGGATTCGAAGCAGCCGAACACCTCGCGGTCCTGAGGGACCGCATCCAGAGCCCGTTCCGGTTCGTGGTCGATCGAGACAGGGTGCTCTACAGAGCATTCGATCTGCCGCGGATCGGAAGAGCACGCACGTATCTGCACCCGAAGGTTCTGGGTTTCTACGGGAAGATGGCGACCAAAGGGAGGGTTCCCAACTTGCGCCGCGAGCAGGATCGAAGACAGATGGGGGGGGATTTCGTCCTCGACGCCGACGGCATCGTCGTGTTCGCCCACCCGGAGAAGGGGCCCGAGGACAGAGCACCGGTGGGTTCGATCGTCAGGGTCGTGGAAGGTCTCAGATGAGACGATCCCATCATCCCGTGATCGCCGTAGGGGCGGCCGTGGCGTTTGGGCTCCTGTGGGTCTCGATGACTCTTCGGTTCGACTTGATCTTCCACTTCCACCCAGCACTTCCCGGACTGGCGTTGGGATGGTTCCTGCGGGAAGGAAAGAGGAATCTCGTCCGGGATTCGCTGACCGTCGTCGCGGTCGCCGCTCTGGTCGTCGTCTCCGCAGGGCTCTATCTGGACGCCCGGGATGCTCCGCTGGACCCGTGGTGGTTCACGATCCTCATCATGGGCGTAGGGATCATCGGTGGGATCGCTCTCGTTCGGTGGAGGGAGAAGATCGATGCAGAAGCATGAGCCTCACCCGCTGCCGGCTATCTTCTCGAGCGCGGAGGTATCAAGGATCCTCACCTCGCCGTAACCGAGCGAGATGATCTGTTTGTCCTCAAGCTGTC
>JACCTS010000179.1 GCA_013812245.1 Rubrobacter sp. | reverse complement strand
GCGGTGCGCGAGGCGGAGGCCGCGTTCGGCGACCCGACGGTCTTTCTGGAGCAGGCCCTCATAAGGCCCAGGCACATTGAAGTCCAGATCCTGGCCGACGAGGAGGGCGAGGTCGTCCATCTCTTCGAGCGGGATTGCTCCGTCCAGCGTCGCCACCAGAAGGTGCTGGAGATCGCACCCGCCCCCAACCTCGATCCGAGGCTGCGCGACCGTCTGTGCGAGGATGCCGTCCGCTTCGGGCGCGCCGTCGGCTACCGTAACGCGGGCACCGTGGAGTTCCTCGTCGGCGAGGATGGACAACACGTGTTCATCGAGATGAACCCGAGAGTCCAGGTGGAGCACACCGTTACCGAGGAGACGACCGATGTGGACATCGTCCACGCGCAGCTCAGGATCGCCGGCGGCGAGACGCTGGAGGATCTCGACCTCTCCCAGGAGAACGTCCGGCAGCGCGGGGTGGCGCTGCAGTGCCGGGTGACCACCGAGGATCCCGCCCAGAGCTTCAGCCCGGACACCGGCAGGATCTCGACTTACCGGGCGCCCGGCGGGGCGGGCATTCGCCTCGACGACGCGGGCGCCTACGCGGGCATGGAGGTCAGCCCGTACTTCGACTCGCTGCTGGCGAAGCTCACCGCCCGCGGCGCGGACCTCCCTTCCGCCGCCCGAAGGGCCAGGAGGGGTCTCGCCGAGTTCAGGGTGCGCGGCGTGGCGACGAACATGGCTTTCGTGAGGGCTGTGCTCTCCGACCCGGACTTCCTGGCCGGGCGGGCGACCACCTCGTTCATTGACGAGCGCCCGCGCCTCACCGCCGTCTCGGCCGGCGCCGACCGCGCGAGCCGGCTCCTCTCCCTGCTCGCCGACGTCACCGTCAACCGCCCGCACGGGCCGCCGCCCCCCGTACCGGACCCGCGAACCAAGCTGCCGCAACTGCCGGAGGGAGACCCGCCGCCGGGCTCCAGGCAGCGCCTGCAAGAGCTTGGCCCGGAGGGCTTCGCCCGCTGGCTGCGCGAGACCGATACCCTCCAGGTGACCGACACCACGATGCGGGACGCGCACCAGTCGCTGTTCGCGACCAGGATGCGGACCTTCGACGCGCTCGCCGCCGCTCCCTACGTAGCCCGCATGATGCCGGGGCTCTTCTCAGCCGAGGTGTGGGGCGGGGCGACCTTCGACGTCGCGCTCAGGTTCCTGCACGAGGACCCGTGGGAGAGACTCGCCCGCCTCAGGGAGCGCCTCCCCAACGTCTGTTTGCAGATGCTCCTGCGCGGCCAGAACGCCGTCGGCTACACCCGCTACCCGCCTGACGTGGTGCGCTCCTTCGTGGACGAGGCGCGCGCGACCGGGGTGGACATCTTCCGCATCTTTGACGCCAACAACGACGTGAACCACATACGCCCCGCCATCGAGGCCACCCTGGAGGCCGGGGCCGTGGCCGAGGGGGCCTTCTGCTACACTGGCGACCTCTCCGACCCGAACGAGGATCTCTACACCCTGGACTACTACCTCCGCCTGGCCGAGGAGTTGGTGGAAGCCGGGTCCCACATTCTCTGCATCAAGGACATGGCGGGCCTCGTGCGCGCTCCGGCGGCGCGAACGCTCGTCTCCGCCCTGAAGAGCGAGTTCGACGTGCCGGTGCACTTCCACACCCACGACACGTCGGGCGGGCAGCTCGCCACGTACCTGGCGGCGGTCGAGGCGGGGGTGGACGCCATAGACGGCGCGGCGGCCCCGCTCGCGGGCATGACCAGCCAACCGTCGCTGGCCGCCATCGTGGCCGCCACCGACCACACCGAAAGGACGACCGGACTCTCGCTCGACGCCCTGGGAGACCTCGAACCTTACTGGGAGGCCGTGCGGACCCTCTACGCGCCCTTCGAGGCGGGGCTCCGCTCCCCGACGGGCACGATATACCGGCACGAGATCCCCGGTGGCCAGCTCTCCAACCTGCGCCAGCAGGCGACCGCCATGGGGCTCGCCGAGCGTTTCGAGGAAGTCGAGTACCTTTATGCCCGCTGCGACGCGCTGCTCGGGAGGCTGGTGAAGGTGACGCCTACCAGCAAGGTCGTCGGGGACCTCGCGCTGTACCTGCTCTCCGCGAACATCTCCCTGGACGATTTCGAGTCCGACCCCGCATCGCACGACCTCCCGGACAGCGTCATAGGGTTCCTGCGCGGCGAGCTGGGCGTGCCGCCTGGAGGATGGCCCGAGCCGTTCCGTTCGAGGGCTCTCGCCGGCCGCGACGAGTCCCCGGACGAAGAAGAGTTGTCCGGCGAAGACCGGGCGGCGCTTGGCGGCGAGGACCGCCGACCGGCGCTCAACCGGCTTATGTTGCCAGGACCCGCGGGGGAGCAGGCGGCGGTTCGGGAACGGTACGGCGACGTTTCGGTCGTACCGACGAGGGCGTTCCTGTACGGGCTGGAGCCCGGCGAGGAGCTGGCCGTGGACCTGGAGCCCGGCGTCAGGCTGTACGTGCAGCTCGAAGCCATAACTGAGGCCGACGAGCGCGGCATAAAGACGTTGCTGGTCACGCTGAACGGCCAACCTCGCCCGATAGACGCCCAGGACCGTTCGCTCAAGCCGGAGGTCCCGGCCCGCGAGAAGGCGGACCCCGCCGAAGACGGACACGTCGCCGCGCCGATGACCGGGGTGGTCACGCTCGCGGTCGCCGAGGGCGAGAAAGTCGGTGGCGGGCAGCAGATCGGGAGCATCGAGGCGATGAAGATGGAGTCGGCCATCCGGGCCCAGGCGGACGGGACCGTCGAGCGGCTGGCCGTGACCTCGGGTACGAACGTCGAGGCGGGCGACCTGCTCATCGTGCTCGAAACCGGATGATACGGAATCCGGGTTATTACTTCACGTCTTTTGGCGTGCGGGAGTCGGGGAAAGGCGAATACGGCTCCCCGGCCCATGAGCTGCGGAACTCTTCAACCGGATTCCGCATGAGCCCGGAGGGGTTCGCGTGCTGATAGCGGAGTCCATAACGGTGGATCCGGTCTGTCCGGGCCGTATTTGCTGAAACCTGTAGTTTGAAGCCTGGATCGTGAATGGACAAATCATTCCGCAAGTCGCTTTGAGGACCGTCGCGGTCACGCGCTACGTGGCGCCGCTGCGCGAGGGCGGGTCGTTGCCGGCCATCGTGGAGGCCGGAGATCTCGGCACCTACGTGCTCAAGTTCCGGGGCGCGGGGCAGGGGCGCAAGGCGCTGATAGCGGAGATCGTGGCGGGGGAGATCGCACGCCGCCTCGGCTTCGCGGTGCCGGAGATAGTGCTGGCCGACCTCGACCCGGAACTCGCCCGCTCCGAGCCGGACCCGGAGATTCAGGACCTTATCCGGAACAGCGCCGGCCTGAACCTGGCCCTGGACTACCTCCCCGGTTCTCTGGGCTTCGACCCGCTCGCATCTCCGCCAGACTCCGAACACGCCTCCCGCATCCTGTGGTTCGATGCGCTGGTGGTGAACGTGGACCGCTCCCTCCACAACACCAACCTGCTCCAGTGGCACGGCCGTCTGTGGCTCATAGACCACGGCGCATCCCTGTACTTCCA
The DNA here is from genome assembly GCA_013812245.1 of Rubrobacter sp. Taxonomy (GTDB): domain Bacteria; phylum Actinomycetota; class Rubrobacteria; order Rubrobacterales; family Rubrobacteraceae; genus JACDGB01. The sequence continues at coordinate 556 of JACCTS010000179.1, read as the reverse complement.
CCACGACTGGTTCGGCCGGGGACGGGTTCCGGATCGCCCATACGTCGCGGTCCGAGACCACGTTCTTCTGCCTTTCGCCAGCGAACTCCCCACCGCCGACGCGGAACTGGTCCCGCGACTCACGCCCGATGTTCTGCGCGGTGTGCTGGAGCTCGTGCCGGACGAGTGGCTGGCAAACGAGCCCGGTTTCGAGAGTGCGGAGGAGGTCCGCGCCGCATACGTCGGATACCTAACGGATCGCCTGGCTGACCCCCGGCCGTGGGTGCAGGCTATGGAGGACGCCCGTGGGTAGCCTCTTCGAGTACGCCCTGCTGAGGGTAGTGCCGCGCCCCGAGCGCGGAGAATCCATCAACGCCGGCGTAGTCCTCTACTCGCCCGAGACCGGGTTCTTGGATGCCCGCGTACATCTGGATACCGGCCGCCTGCGGGCGCTCGACCCCGGAGTAGATCCCGAAACCGTGCGCGAGCACCTGCAGGCCGTGCTAGTGGCGTGCCGGGGCGGCGCGGAGGCGGGTGGCATCGGAATGCTCTCCCCGCGCCAGCGTTTCGGGCGGCT
>JACCTS010000127.1 GCA_013812245.1 Rubrobacter sp. | reverse complement strand
CTTCCCCGAAGAAGATTCTGAAGAAGTGGCGGGCCGCGGTCAGTTTCCGCCCGTACTTCTTCCAGTAAGCCTGACGCGCTTCCTCCGGGGCTTCGCCCTCGCCCAGTTGACGGGCCAGCCCCTCGATGCTCTCACCTCGGGGTCTGCCACGGGCGTCGCCCGGCGACAGCACCACCCTGGGGTTGTTGCGGATACGCTTCATCTTGCCCGAGTCCGTGGGCGTGGTCGCGTAGAGGCGGCCGTCCCAGACCTCGAACCACAGGGGCGTCGAAACCGCCTCGCCGGAGCGCCGGAAGGTCGTAAACCTCAGGTACTGGTGACCTTCCAGCGCGTCGAACGGGTGCGGCTCGCGCTGGGTCTCGACTACCAACTCTCCGACGCGCAGCCGGTTCACCTCCAGCTCACCGATGGAGAGGCTCCCGACCCTGCCGCGCTTCACGGCGAGGCGCCGTATCGCCAGCGCCCCGATGGCGACGGCTCCGCCGCCAACCGCACCGGCAGCCAGCGCCCCGAGCGCCAGGGAACCCAGCGCCTCCGCTCCGTAAGCTCGTGCCCCTCCCACGTTCGCTCCGTGGTGGCGTTTGATGGCTCGCTTGCTCATAGAGCGTCTCCTTCCCATATGCGTCAGGGTCACGCCCGCCGCTCTCGGCGGGCTCGCAGCACCACCACGGATGCTACCGCCCCGGCCGTGAGGAAGAGCGCGAGGAGCGCGCCCAGCGTCTGGGCGTCGGGGGAGATCACCGGTTGCTCCCGCAGCGCCTGCCAGGTCAGGATCAGGACGAGACCGAGGTACGTCAACCCCGCCGTCCACACGAGCGCGACCCTGTGCCTCGTGCGGAGCCAGGCCGGGGCGAAGAACGCGAGGAGGAAACCCGCCAGGGGCAGCGCCTGTAGCCCGTGCAGCCCGACGAAGTGCGGCACGCGCAGGTCGCCACCGGTGGTGCTCCAGTTGGTTATTGGCAATCCGGGTCCGCCGTCTTCCATACCCACGCTGTGGGCGCCCTGTATCGGGGCGTCGATCCCGGCCCTATCCGCAGCCCGCTCCTGGGCGGGAGTCTCCGTTGTCATCAGGAAGGCGACCCCCATCCCGACCAGCGATACGACGAGACCCAGCCTCAAGGCCCACGCAAAAGCAGGGTCGGGCATACGCTGGATAAGCAGCAACACTGCCGTGAGCAGGTTCATCGTCCACACCAGCACTATCGAGACGGCCATCGTGGCCCAAACTGCCGCGTGCAGGGATGTGCTCACGTTGAAGTGGCTGGTGGTGCCAAATGCTGCGGCGCCCGCGATCAGCACCATCTCCACGAAGAGCGCGATCGCCGTGACCCATGAGATGAGGCCGACGAGGCGCGTACGGCCCTGCACGAAGGTCAACATCCACAACAAGGTGAAACAGTAGATGGAGATGGAGATGGCGAACTTCATCGGCTTGAGCCATGCCGGGGCTCCGGTAATGACGCGCGGGTCGAGCAGAAACCCGGCCAGGGCCACGCCCAGTACGAGCAGCATGGTCACCCCGGCGAAAGCGAGCGGCCGGCTCGAAGACCAGGCGCGCCCCAGAAGTTCTCGCGCCCCCGGCGTCCGTATGGATGTTGTGGTCATCCCGAATCCTCTCCCAACTCCGGGCGACGGCCGGTTTCCGGCTCCGTCAGGTCGTCTCTCGGCCCGCTCTCCCACAGGGCGTAGAAGATCCCACCGCCTCGCACCCTCACGTCGAGGTGACCGCCTTCCGCCAACTCTCTCAGCCTGCGGTCGGCCTCCGTAACCGAGAGCGAGGTCTCCGAGGCTACGCCCACAGGCGTCAGCTCCCCGTTCCGCCGCAACGCCAGCAGCAACTCCCGCTCCCCGTCCTCCACGCTGGCCCGAGCCGGACGTGATTCCTGGATTTGGGTCATGCCCGCAAGGCCCCGCACCAGCAGCCCGAAGGCCGGGAAGATCATCCACCCGAACACGAAGACCAGCCAGAACATCTGCGGGACGAAAGCCGCGACGAAGATCACGCCCAGCGCCACCGGCGCCAGCACCGACGAAGCCGCAGCCACCTGCGCTCCCGGGCCCATCTTCTCTGCGTCGAGCCCGAAGAAGTGATCCCGGCGATGACGCCCGTGGCCGTGCCTGTGGTGGCCGTGCCCGGCGTGATGTCCCCAGTGTCCCCGCCTGACCCCGAATCCCGTACCGCGCGTTATGTATCTACCGCACACCCTCCGACTCCTTTCGCCCGGTTCTACTCGTGATTACGAAACGACATTCCCTCATGTTTCTCTCCGGCCGCGTGACCCGCAATTTCGCCCCTCATCTCCTCGAAGAACCACTCCATCTCGTAATATGTCAGTATTTACATAACAATCGTAGGCGGGATCGGTTAATATGTCAAGAGTGACATAACAAAATTTCAGGAGGTTTTGTGAGGACGTTGGGGTATGCGGTGTTGAGTCTGTTGTCGAGGGAGGATCTCTCGGGGTACGACCTCAAGCGGATGATGGAGCGGCCGTTAGGATATTTCTGGAGCGCGAAGCACAGCCAGATCTACCCTGAGCTGGCGCGGCTGGAAGAGGACGGGTACGTGACGCACAGGGTGGTCGAGCAGCGCGGGAAGCCGGACAAGAAGGTGTTCGGGATCACCGCCGAGGGTAGGGAAGCGCTGAAGGCGTGGGTGACCGAGCCTCCGGCCGGGCGGGCGGCCAGGGACGAACTGGTCCTCAAGGCGTACTCCGTCTGGCTGGCGGAGCCCGGGGCCGCAGCCGCGCTCTTCGAGGAGCAGGGACGCCGGCACGAGGAACAACTCAAGCAATACGAGGAGATCGAAGCCTGGATGGAGAAGAACTGGGGCGAGAGCCCGGGGCGGATGGGCTTCGAGGACTTCGCCAGCTACGCAGCACTGCGCCGGGGTATCGGTTTCGAGCGCGATTACGCCGGGTGGTGCCGCTGGGTCGCCGCCGGGCTGAAGGAGCGGCAGAGCGGTTAAAATGCCCTCCGTTCTCGAAGGAGGGGTTTTGGAGATACGCAAATATCGCAAGGAAGACCGGGAGACGCTGGCGAAGCTCATGGTGACGGCTTTCGGAGGGGGAACAGCCTCCGCGGAGAGGTACTTCGACCCGGAGCAGAACGAACGCCTGGACCATGACGGCGTGTTCGTGATCGAGGAGGATGGAGAGCCCAGGGCCACCGCAACCGTCCTGCCGCTCAAGATGTTCGTGGACGGTGGGCCGCATCGGATGGGGGGTGTGGCGGCGGTCACGGCCCATCCGGCGTACCGGAGACGGGGCTACGCCGGGGGTTTGATGCGCGCGATCCTCGAAGACCTCCGTGAACGGGGCGTCCACCTCTCCATGCTCTGGCCCTTCGCCCACGCCTTCTACAGGGTCTATGGCTATGAGCTGGCGGGTGAGGACATCTCGTACACCCTCAAGCCTACGGATCTTCCGACGAGCCCGGAGCAGAAGAACACGCGGGCGTTCCGGGACGAGGACCTGCCGGCGATGATGGTGTTGTTCGAGGCGCAGGCCGCCCTCCACCAGTGCTGCGTGCGCCGGGACGATGAATACTGGCGCGGCGAAGGATTCTGGCGGGGCGATGACGGGGAGCGGAGCGCCGTCGTCTACGAGCGGGACGGCGGGATCGAAGGCTACCTCCTCTACCGGATGTCAGGATGGAGAGAGGGGCAGGAGGCGGCGCGCGAATTGCAGGCCGAGGAACTCGTGGCTGCAACCCAGCGTGCCAGGGAGGCACTCGTATCCTTCCTTGCCGCGCTGGACCCGCTCGTATTCGGGATCAAACACTACACCCCTCGCGGCAGGCCGCTTCACCCGTTCCTTGCGAACTCCTACGTCAAGACAGAGGTGGAGCCTGAGTTCATGCTCCGCCTCGTTGATGTAGAGGGCGCGCTCGGCCATCTGCGCCGCGAGATAGACGGGCCGCTCGCCCTCGAAATCTCGGACGATGTGATCCCTGAGAACGCCGGCGAGTACACGGTTGGAGACGGGAACGTGGAACGAGGCGCGCACTCCGAGCATCGTGCCACGCTCGACGTGCGCCAGCTCGCCCAGTTATACGCCGGTTATCTGCCGGCCAGGCTGTTAGCAGAGCGTGGGCTCGTCGAGGCCAGTTCATCTGAGGCTCTGGAGTTGCTTGAGGCGATGTTCCCGGCGGGAGATCCCTGGGTGTTCGGCCCGGACCATTTCTGAGGATCTCCGGCGGATCGGCGTGCCGTAGAGAGGAGACGGGTTCTTGATGGAGGTCTTGTGGGTGGCCTTGATACCGCTCGGCTTCCTGGTGATCGGCCTGATCTTCGCGTTCGTGGGCGTGCGTGGCTGGCGGTCGCAAGGGAGCTTCGAGCGCCGGGGCGCGCCAGCGCCGTCGTCACCGACATTCGCTACAGCACCATCGGGTCCGGCACGGACAGTTCGATCGTCGCCTCGCCGGTCGTGCGCTTCACCCTTCCCGACGGAAGAACCGTCGAGGCGGAGGCGATGGCCGTGGACCATCCCGGGTCCAAATGGAGGCGGAAGGGCGCGGAGACAACGGTGGTCTACGACCCCGCGAACCTAACGTCCGTCGCCACCGAGGGCGCTACGAAGGGCGGGAGGGTCCTCTACGGTTGCTTCGTCGCATTCGAGACCGTGTTCACCCTGATCGGTCTCGCAGTCATCGCACTGGGTACGTCGCGTTCTTCGCGTTCACTGGCGGAGGGCCGTGAGTCGTGCGAAGCCGCCACATTGCACACGCGGCTCGGGCGCTTCGATCGTGCGGGCGGCATATAGAATAGGTTCATCAGGCCACCGGAGGAGGCACATTGAAGACCACGGGCACGGTTGGATACGCGGCGATGTTCGAGCAGTTTCACCCCAACGATCTCCTGAAGTGGAGCAAGACGGCCGAGGACAGCGGCTTCACCTCCGTGATGGCCTCCGACCACTTCCATCCGTGGACCCCAGACCAGGGGGAGAGCGCGTTCGTGTGGAGCTGGATGGGCGCCCTCGGGGCGACCACGAACCTCCGCTTCGGCACCGGCGTCACGCCGCCCGGCTTCCGGTATCACCCCGCGATCATCGCGCAGGCCGCCGCCACCCTCGAAGCTATGTACCCCGGACGTTTCTGGCTTGGGCTCGGGGCGGGCGAGGCCCTGAACGAGCACGTCGTCGGGCGTTACTGGCCCGAAGCCCCGACCCGGCTCCGCATCCTCATGGAGTCCATCGAGGTCATAAAGAAGCTCTTCTCCGGCAAGAAGGTCAAGTTCGCTGGGGAGCACATCACGCTGGAGAGCGCGCAACTGTACACCATGCCCGATGCGCCTCCTCCCATCTACGTTGCGACCGCCGGTCCCATCCAGAGCAAGAGGACGGGCAAGCAATGCGACGGCATCATCACCGTTGGGGCTGCGGACGACAAGATAAAGATGCTCATGGACAAGTTCGAGGAGGGCGCGCACGAAGCGGACAAGGACCCCTCGCAGATGCCGCGCATGATCCAGCTTCACGTGAGCTACGCTTCCTCCCAGGAAGAAGCCGAACAGCAGGCCGTGAAAGAATGGCCGAACGGCGGGATGCCTTTCCCGAAGGCCGACATTCGCAACCCCGAGGACTTCGCGGCGATGGCAAACCAGGTGACGGTCGAGAACTTCAAGAACCGTGTCCTGATGAGCGCCGACCCGGACGAGCACCTGGAGCAAATCCAGCACTACGTGGACCTCGGCTTCGACGAGGTCTACGTCCACAACGTCGGCCGCAATCAGGAAGAGTTCATCCGGGCTTACGGCGAGCGCATCATCCCCAAGCTCCGCTGGCCGGAGAAGAGTTAGGCTACGCATGGATCGGGAACTGAAGCTGACGGCAGAACTGGTTCCGAAAACGTCTTGGTACAACAACATGCGTAAAACAGTCCCTCCACGGAAGTGGGACAAGATCCGGAGAAGAACCTACGCTGAATATGGACACCGCTGCGGAGTCTGTGGTTCCAAAGGAAGGCTCAATTGCCACGAGATATGGCACTATGACGATCACCGGCATTTCCAGGAACTCAAAGGCTTTATTGCCTTGTGCGACTTGTGCCACCATGTAAAGCATATAGGGTTCGCTGGGGTCTTGGCAGCCAGAGGCAAGATGGATTATGAGAGCGTCATAGAGCACTTTGTGCGTGTCAACGACTGCGATTGGAAAACCTTTGAAGAGCATCGCCAAGAAGTCTTCGACCGATGGAGCCAAAGATCTCAGCATCAATGGGAAGTCGGTTTTGGAGAATACGAAAAGTTTAAGCCTGAATGATGGTCTCGAATGAGGTGACTCTGTGAGCACTATGACACTGTCCCAATTGAAGGCTGCGGCGAGAGACTTTGCTCAGGAGTTCAGTACGACTTCCATCGCGGCCTTGTACGGCATCACGGACGGTAAAGCAGTAGGTACTCATGTCGAACATGCTTTCCACGAGTTTCTCAAGAGCCGATACTCTTATGTGCCCGGCAGCTCCGCGAGCGGCTTGGACTTCCCAGAACTTCGAGTGGATCTCAAAGTTACTTCTGTCCGGCAGCCGCAGTCCTCTTGTCCTTTCCGTAGCGCAAGCGAAAAAGTGTACGGTCTCGGTTATGACATCCTGGTTTTCATCTATGAGAAAGTCGATGATGGAGCCTCCCTCACCGCCCGGTTGAGTGTGCGGCACGCGGTCTTCGTGGCGCGGGAGCGGACAGGAGATTACCAAACCACGTATGGTTTGAACGAGATTTTGCGTCGTAACGGAAATAGAGAAGATGTGATCTCGTTTCTGGAAGAACGCAATCTTCCTCTGGACGAGATCGGACGCGAGGCTCTTGCCGATCAGATAATGCGAGAGCCTCCGGAATTGGGGTATCTTACGATCTCAAATGCACTGCAATGGCGGTTGCAGTACAGAAGGGTTATCGACCACGCTTCTTCGAGTGGCACGGTGGGAATCGAGGATCTGCTTGCTTAGGGACTTCGGCGACTTCCAAACACCTCCCGCTCTCGTTTCCGAGGTACTCGAGTGTCTCGGTCCCGTCGGCGAGAAATGGTTGAGGGTACTCGAGCCGACCTGTGGACGTGGAAACTTCGTGCGAGGTTTACTCGGCTCTCCCGCGCCGCCTTCAGAGATTCAGGCGATCGAGCTACAAGACGTTCACTTCGAGGAGGCTCGAAAAGCACTTGAACGTCCTTCCGCGCCCCGTGTCGTTGTCACGAAGGCAAACGTATTTGATCTCGATCTTCGCAATGGCGTGCGATGGAAAAATACCGGACCTCTCCTGGTGATAGGAAACCCGCCGTGGGTCACGAACGCTGAGTTGGGCACACTTGGAAGCGACAACTTGCCCGTCAAGACAAACCTGAAGAGATTGCAGGGCCTAGACGCACTTACCGGCAGTTCCAACTTCGATATCGCGGAGTATATCTGGTTGAAGCTTATAAGAGAGCTTGCACCCGAGCGGGCCACCATAGCCCTGCTTTGCAAGACTGCGGTAGCGCGCAACGTCTTACGGTTCGCGTTTGATGCCGCTCTACCCATCACCCGTGCATCCATTAGGAAGTTCAACGCCAAGAAGTGGTTCGGAGCCTCCGTTGAAGCTTGCCTCTTCCGCGTGGAGGTTGGCCCCGGAGAACGGTGCTACAAAGCGGATGTATTCGCGGATCTCCACGCCAGAGAGCCGAAGACCATAATGGGCTTCGCAAATGGGCAGTTAGTCGCGGACGTTGAAGCGCACGAGCGTTCGGCCTTCGCCGATGGGGTCTGCCCAGTGACCTGGCGACAGGGGCTCAAGCACGATGCCGCGCCGGTGATGGAGCTCAGTTACGACGGTTCAGGAGGTCTCAGCAACAAGCTCGGCGAAGCAGTAGACGTGGAGTCTGATTACGTATATCCACTCCTCAAGGGCTCGGATCTGTTCCATCGAACAAGGCCGCAGAAGTACGTGCTGGTTACACAGAAGAGGTTGGGCGAAAACACGAATCAACTGAGATGGACCGCCCCGCAGCTGTGGGATTACCTCACCGCCCACTCTGGAACGTTCGAGCGAAGAAAGTCCTCCATTTACCGCAACAAATCTTCCTTCGCGATGTTCGGGGTCGGAGACTACTCCTTCAGCCTCTACAAAGTTGGCGTTTCCGGGTTGCATAAGACCCCGAGGTTCAGGCCGATTGGCCCCGTGGCGGGACGACCCGTAATGCTCGATGACACAGGTTACTTCGTCGCTTGCTCCTCTCCGGAGCAAGCGGTTCTTCTGAGCGGTTTGCTGAATGATCCAGCATGCCTGGAGTTGATTCGCTCAATTGTCTTTCTCGACTCGAAGCGTCCAGTCACCAAGAGGCTACTACAGCGTATTGACCTTATAGCGTTGCTCGAACGAACCGAAAAATACTCGCTGCTGGCTCGTGCAGAAGCCGACCTCGGGAACCTCATGACCACAGCGGATTGGCAACAAATCGTTGAGTCCGCATCGCTAGTAGAAATTCTGTTTGAAGCGATGCCTCATGGTGGTAATGACTCTCAAATGTTGCTCGATATCTAGTGAACGAGCAGCGCGCCTCGATCACATCCAGCACTATGTGGACCTCGGCTTCGACGAAGTCTACGTCCACAACGTTGGGTGCCATCAGGAAGAGTTCATAAGGGCCTATGGCGAGCGCGTCATCCCTAAACTCCGCTGGACGGAGGAATAACTAACCGGGCAGGGTCGGCGTTTGCCCCTCCTGGCTTTCGATGCGTTCCGGGTCGAGGCCGGGCAGGCCATCGATGCTCTGGGTGTTCTTGAGGGTGCGGTATTCGGCCATCTTCTCGGGACCTTTGCGCTCGGCGGAGATCAGGAGCTTGTCGCGGGGACCGACGAGGTCCATGCGCGGCACGCCGAAACCGCACGAATCGGCGATCCGGCTCACTGATAAGTCTATGATCGCGCGCTCGCCCGGCAGATCGGGGAAGCGGGGACGCAGCTCGTCGTATCCGGCGTCGCCCGGTTCACACACCTCGCCCTGTCCGTAGAGGCGCAGGATCTTCGGCAGCCCTTCGAATGCGCAGAACATCAGCGTGATCCTACCGTCCGCCCGCAGGTGGGCTATGGTCTCGACGCCGCTGCCCGTGAGGTCTAGCCACGCCACCCGCCTCGGCCCGAGTACCCTGAACGTGTCGAGCCCCCGCGGCGAGACGTTGACGTGCGCGTCCGGCGCGGCGGTGGCGACGAAGAACATCGGCTGCTCCGCGATCCAACGCGCCTGCTCCTCGCTGATGTCATCGTAGATCTTGCCCATCGCCTCGGTCCTCCTTGTGTCACCTGATCTCGGCTATTCGCTCCAGTAAAGATTGTACGCCCGGCCTATGGAAGGATGCGCCCCGCTCTGTCAGTATTTGTGTCGTTTCCCGAAAGCTCGGTCCTTGTGTAGCGATGGTAGCTGAAGACAGAGGGGAGTTACTTTGGAAGCTGGACCTGAAGGAACGCTCAGGGGCGGAGCCCTCTCCACCCTGGAGGCGATGGTCGTCTCGATGGGCTTCATGGCGCCCTCGGTGGCTATGTTCTTCAACACACCGTTCATCGCGGGCTTCGCGGGCGCGGCGATGCCGCTCGCGATGCTTTTCTCGTTCGCGGCGGTGTTCCTGGTCGCGCTTGGCTTCTCGCAGCTCGCGGCAAGGACGACCTCGGCGGGGAGCGTCTACGCTTTCGTCTCGAACGCTATTAACCCGAGAACTGGATTCATGGGGATGTGGTTCTTTATCATCGGGTACGCCGTCTTCGAGGCGGCGACGTATTCCATCTTCGCGTCCTTCGCGAGCGAGGAGATGGACCGCTTCTTCGGGATGAGCGTGCCGTGGGTGATCCCCTTCTTCGTCATCGCCGGCCTCGACTACCTCCGCCGGTGACCAGAAGAGAGCTCATCGGGTACGGCGCGTTGGCCTTGATAGGAGCGTTCATACTGGCTTTCTTGATATGGACAGTTGTCTTGGAGGCCAGGGAAACGCAATCTCCCGAGTTCCAACGGGAACTCCACCCAGAGTGGACGGATTTGCGGGAGACGTGATGCCAGCCAGCAGTTCAGCGGGATAATTTACTGAACTACCTCGCCAAGACCAAGCGAGTTCACCGGCCTTGGCGGCTTTGACCCTGAGTGCGCTCCCTATCTCGGTGAGCTAACGTAGCAGGCATAACATACTTCATCGAACCGCCCGCTCCGCAACCTCGACCGGAACGGTCCAGTCCTGGTATTTGTCCCATTCTCCGCGCGCGGCCTGGAAGTACATCCTCTGGAGGTTAGCGGCAAGCTCGCCAATTCTGCCGGTGCCTATGGGCCTGTCGTCTATCTCGACGACGGGGGCTATCTGGAAGCCCGTGCCGGTCAGGAAGACTTCGTCAGCGGCGTACAGCTCGGTGCGTCCGACCTGGCGCTGTTCGGTCTCCAGGCCGAATTCCTCCTTCGCCAGCTCCATTACTGCGTCGCGGGTGATGCCTTCGAGGATGTCAGCGGTTGGAGACGGGGTGATGAGCTGTCCTTTGCGGAGCAGGAAGAGGTTCGCCGCGCTTGCCTCGGAGACGAAGCCGTCGTGGGTCAGGAAGATCGCATCGTCGTAGCCAGCCCGGTGCGCGGCGTCCACCGCGAGCGCCGTGTTGGCGTAGGAGCCCGTGATCTTGGCCCGCGCCGGGATGGCGTTGTCCGGGACCCTGCGCCAAGACGAGACGCAGCACCGGAGGCCGGTGAGGGAAACGTAGTCCCCCATCGGGGCCGTGAAGATAGAGAGCGAAGGCGTCATGTCCAGCTTTACCCCGATGGAGGTTGCGCTCTTGTACGCGAGCGGCCGTATGTAGGTGTCCTCGCGCGGGGCGTTGCGTCGCAAAATCTCAAGCGTTGCGTCGCACAGTTCTTCCACCGAAGCCCCGAGGTCTATGTGGAGCATGCGGGCCGACTTCTCGAACCGCTCGTAGTGCTCACGCATCTTGAGCATCTGAAGGGTTCCCTTGTTCTCGTTCCAGTACGCGCGGATGCCCTCGAAGACCCCGGTCCCGTAGTTGAGCGCGTGCGTTGCCGGGGACAACCTGATGTCCCCGACCTTCATTAGTTCACCGTCGTGATAGCACCACTCCGCGTCGGAGACGCTGAATGCCGTTCGACTCATCTTTCACCTCCACTCGGGGCTTCGACGCCTTCGGCGGCGAGCGCCCGCAGGTCCTGCCCGACCTTCTCCACCTGGGACTCGGCCCCCCGGCGGCGCATCGCAAGGAAGCTCGCGGCCCCGGCCTGGTTCTCCAGCACCCAGTCCCTGGCGAACTTGCCGCTCTGGATGTCCGAGAGGATGCCGCGCATACGCTCCTTGACGGCGTCGTCCACGATCTTCGGTCCTGCGGTGTAGTCGCCGTACTCGGCGGTGTTGGAGATCGAATAGCGCATCTCGGCGAGGCCGCCCTCGTAGATGAGGTCAACGATCAGCTTGAGCTCATTCACGCACTCGTAATACGCGAGCTCCGGCTGGTAGCCTGCCTCGACGAGCGTCTCGAAGCCAGCCGTGAGAAGGGCTGAAAGCCCGCCGCACAGCACGGCCTGCTCCCCGAAGAGGTCTGTTTCGGTCTCCTCCTCGAAGGTCGTTTCGAGCACTCCGGCCCTAGCGCAACCTATGCCTTTGGCGTAGGAGAGGATCACATCCCGCGCCTGCCCGGATGCGTCGTTCTCTACCGCGAAGAGCGCGGGAAGCCCATTGCCCTCGACGTACACGCGCCGCAGCACGTGCCCCGGTCCCTTGGGAGCGACGAGCCCGAGGTCCACGTCCGGGGACACATCAACCTGGTTAAAGTGAACGTTGAAGCCGTGGGCGAAGAGCATCAAGTCGCCCTCCGAGAGGTTCGGTGCGACCTCGTTGTTGAAGACGGGCGGCTGGCGCTCGTCGGGGATGGTCATCATCACCACGTCGCCCCACTCGGCGGCCTCGGCGACGCTCGTCACTCGAAGCCCGGCGTCCTCGGCCTTCTCCCGGCTGCTGGAACCCTCGTAGAGCCCGACGGTAACGTTGCAGCCTGACTCCTTCAGGTTTAGTGCGTGGGCATGGCCCTGGCTCCCGTAGCCCAGAACCGCGACTTTCTTGCGTGTGATCTCATCGCCAATATCTCCTTCACGGTATACCCGCGCCATACTATTCTCCTATCTGTTTGGTGGCGGATCGGCCGGACCTTCGGTCTCCGGCCCGTCTTCTTCGGCCGGCCCGACCTCTTCCACGTCCTCCAGCGAAGATAAGAGGGCTGTGTAGCGGCGGGCCGTCTCCTCCGGGCAGTCGAGCACCAGTGTGATGCGCGACGCCTCGTGGTTGCCGTCTATCTTGATGCCGGAGGCCGGGACGCGTTTGTTCTGGAGGGTCATCAAGAAGCGGTTGAGGGCATAGATGCCCCCGGCGAGGCGTATCTCCAGCCTGGATGTGGCCGCCGCCCCGGCCGAGCCGGAGCGGCTACGCGCCATCATCTTCGATCATCTCGTGCACGCTCATGCCGCTCGGGATCATGGGGTACACGTTTGCCTCCGGGTTTATGTGGAAGTCCAGGATGGTGCAACCTTCCCGGCCCTGCGCCCACTTGATGGCATCCTCGATGTCCCCGCCCGGCTCTATGGTACGCCCGGCGAGTCCGTAGGCGGCCGCCATCTCCTCGTAGCGCGGTCCCGTGATGGGCGTCTCTGAGTAGCGGCGGTTGTGGAAGAACTGCTGCCACTGACGCACCATCCCGAGGTACCCATTGTTCAGGATGGCGACCTTGATGTTCAGGCCGAAGTCCCTGATGGTGGCGAGTTCCTGGATGTTCATCTGGAAACCGCCGTCCCCGGCCACGACCCACACGTCGTCGTCAGGGTAGGCGAATGCCACGCCCATTGCCGCCGGCAGGGCGAAGCCCATCGTCCCGAGCCCACCGGACGTGATATGGCTATTCTTCTTGGTGAACTCGAAGAACTGCGCGGCCCACATCTGGTGCTGCCCCACGTCCGTGACGACCCGCACGTCGCCGCCCGTGACGTCTTTGATGGCGTCCATGATGCGGATGGGCCCGTACTCCTCGCGGGCGTCATCGCGGCGCTGCTTCTCGGGTTCCTGGCTCTTCATCAATTCCTCGCGCCATTCGTCGCACCCCGACTCGGCCGGGGCGTCTTCGAGGTGGCCGAGGATGGTTCGCAGGGCGAGCTTCGCGTCGGCCGCGATGCCGACCGTCGGCTCGACGATCTTGCCAAGCTCGGAGGCGTCCACGTCTATGTGGATGACTTTCGCGTTCTGGGCGAAGCGGTCGACCGCGCCCGTGATCCTGTCGTCGAAGCGCATCCCGACCGCGAAGAGGAGGTCTGACCTATCTATGGCCCGGTTGACGCTCGCCATGCCGTGCATCCCCGGCCATCCCAGGTACAGAGGGTGGTCGTCGGGGAACGCGCTGATCCCGAGCAGCGTCGTGACGACCGGGACGCCCGTGCGCTCGGCCAGCAGCCTGAGCTCCATCTCGGCCCCTGAGAGCGTAACACCATGCCCGGCCAGGATGAGCGGACGCTTCGCGTTGCGAAGCAGCATCGCCGCCCGCTCCAGCGCGGGTGAGGCAAGCGGCGCGTCAGCCTCTCTCAGGCGGCGGTATCCGTTGTCGTTGCACGCGGCGAACTGCACGTCCTTTGGCACGTCCACCAGAACGGGACCGGGCCTGCCGGAGCGTGCGATCTCGAACGCCCGGCGCATCGTCGGATACAGCTCGTCCGGGTCTTCGACCAGGAACGAGTGCTTGGTGAAGGGCAGCGTCATGCCCATCACATTGGTCTCCTGGAAGGAGTCTTTGCCGAGCGCCGGGCGCCCGACCTGGCCGGTTATGGCGACCAGCGGCACGGAGTCCATCTGGGCTGTGGCGAGGCCCGTCACCAGGTTCGTCGCCCCAGGGCCGCTCGTGGCAACGCACACCCCGACCCGACCCGTCGCCCTGGCGTATCCATCGGCGGCGTGGGCCGCAGCCTGCTCGTGCCTGACGAGGACGTGCTTTAGCGGGTAGTCGGGGAGGGCGTCGTAGAACGGCATGATCGCACCGCCCGGATACCCGAAAAGATACTCGACTCCCTCGTCAAGCAGCGCCTCGCACATCGCCTCGCTGCCGGTTCTTGGTTTGTATTCGATGTTAAGTGCGGTGTTCTCCACAATTCTCCCATCCATATACAGGTCGAAGCAAAAATGAAACCCTCGGCCGGTGACGGGAGCTTTAGAGTCCCGCCTGCGGCTCTAGGCGGACCGGAGTACGTCGACCCGGCCCGCCCCTGTAATTAGTCGTAGGGAGGGTAGGACGACGAACGTGGATACTCGCGGGTGGATGGGCGGGGTGAGCAGGCGCGAGATCTTGAGCATCAAGCCCGAGATCCTCCTTCGCCGCGCCGTTTCCGAAACTTCGCTCAACTCAACGTCCCTCGCTCAATTTACTCGCAAGTGCGTGAAGGGTTACACAACGGTAGAAGGTTGTCAAGTTGCATATAGCTTCTTGTCGGCGGATTCAGCCGGATTCGGCGTGGTCCTCGAACCACCGGGCCAAGTCATCCAGGTTCATGCGGTGTGCCGCGACGTCAAGGGCCAACTCGACGAGGGCCGCGTTGGAGACTCCCGCCAGCCGGTAATCGTGTATTCGCAACAGATAGACGGCGGATGCGACGCCGGTCCTCTTGTTGCCGTCCACGAAAGGGTGGCGCTGTATGATCGACTCCATGAGCGCGGCTGCTTTCGCAAAGGGCCCGAGGAACCTCTCGGTTCCGCCGAAGCTCGTATAGGGACGGGCTACTGCTGCTTCCAGGGAACCGGCGTCGCGGATACCGGAGGCTCCCCCGTACCGGGCAATGGCGGCGGAGTGTATCCAGACCAGATCCTCGACCGCCACCGTCCGTTCTTCGCTCAACGATCTGCCAGCTCGCGCATGGCCGTGTCGTACTCCTCGAAGAACTCCGCCACGAACTCCATGACCTCCGGCGACGGCCTCCTGGCGACCGGCCCAATCCGGACCCCCTCACCCTCAGAATCAATAGCCACCTTCAGTCCTGCCTCCCACCGAAGCTCGCGCAGGATCTCCGCCGGTATCGGCACCATCACCGATCCCCCGACCTTCTTCAACTCACGCTCTATCTTCATCCCGAAACGCTCCCTTCAAGTTTGTTATACGAAGTATAACTCTGCCGCGCGGAGAGACATTGTAAGGTTCCCCATCCAGGATGGCGCGAAAGGTGATCCTCGTTCGGAAATCGTGGGATGATGGACGGAACCTTTTGGAAGGAGGGATGTGGTGTCTGGGATCGGGGCTTCGAGGGTGGTTTTGATCACCGGCTGCTCGTCCGGCATCGGTCGGGCGACGGCGGAGCGGTTGGCGGGCAGGGGATGGACCGTCTACGCGACGGCGCGCAAGGTCGAGGATGTCGCCGACCTGGAACGGCGCGGTTGCAGGCTGCTCCCGCTCGACGTGACGGACGAGGGTTCGATGCGGAGCGCCATCGAGGAGGTCGAGAAGGCCGAAGGTTCGGTCGGGGTTCTCGTCAACAACGCGGGCTACAGCCAGTCCGGGGCGGTGGAGGCGGTGCCGATGGAGAAGGTCCGCTGCCAGTTCGAGACCAACGTGTTCGGGCTGGTGCGAATGTGCCAGCTCGTGCTGCCGGGGATGAGGCGGCAGGGGTACGGTCGCATCGTCAACCTGTCTTCGATGGGCGGGAAGCTGACCTTTCCGGGCGGCGGTTACTACCACGCTACCAAGCACGCCGTCGAGGCGTTGAGCGACGCGCTGCGCTTCGAGGTGACGGGCTTCGGGGTGAAGGTCGTCCTGATCGAACCCGGCATAATCCGCACCGGCTACGCCGAGGCGGCCGTCGATTCGATGGGTGAACCGGAGACGGGAGGCCCGTATGCCGCGTTCGACGCAGCGGTGGCGCGGGCGACCCGCGAAACCTACGAACGGGGACCGCTGGCGAGGCTGGGTGGAGGCCCCGAGACGGTCGCCGGGGTCATCGAGCGCGCCATCTCCACCGAGAAACCACGGGCGCGATACGCCGTTACTCCATCGGCTACGCTGCTGATGACGCTCAGGCGGATCATGCCGGATCGGGCGTGGGACGCCTTCCTGCGTTCCAGCTTTCCACGTCCCGGACGAACGAACGGCGGATCTGCGTCCTAGAGCGCCGGCGCGGCGCTTGCAACAGGCACCTCGCCCGGCGGCTCGACCCGCGCCCCTGCGAGGTCAACGTCCAGCGCCCAGGCTTTCGCCTCGACGCCTCGTTCCTCGAAGGCCGTTCGCATCGCTGAGGCGATCTTTCGGGCTGGTCCCTGCGGGGCGAAGGCGAGGACGGTGGGGCCTGAGCCGGAGAGACACGCGCCATAGGCGCCGTTCGCAAGCGCGGCTTCTATGACATCTTCGAGGCCTGGGACGAGGTGCGAGCGGTACGGTTGATGGAGGCGGTCCTGCATGGCGACGCGCAGGAGATGGTACTCGCCGGTCGCCAGGGCGCCGAGGAGGAGCCCGGACCTCCCGACGTTGAAGGCGGCGTCGCGGTGCGGGATCTTTTCCGGCAGAGCGCGTCTCGCGGCGGTGGTCGAAACGGCGAAATCCGGGACGGCGACGACTACATTGAGGTTCTTCGGCTCCAGGCGCACGGCGCTAACGCCTTCAGGGGTGAGGGTGCCGATGACCAGGCCGCCGAGGAGGGCGGGAGCCGCGTTGTCCGGGTGGCCGTCCAGCTCGCAGACGATGTTGAGGAGGTCGGGGGCGGCGATCTGGCCTCCGAACATGTCGTTGGCGGCGACGGCCCCGCCGACCAGGGCCGCCGCACTTCCTCCGAGGCCGCGGGTGGGGGGGATGTCGTTCTCCTGGAGAAGGTGAAAATGAACATCGGATTCGCCCACGATCTCCGCGACGAAGCGGGCGGCACGGTAGGCGGGGTGTTCTGGCCCGCGCGGGATGAGGTCCGCGCCAGCGCCGCGCACCTCGATGGAAGGGGCGGGTGCCCTGTCCAGGCTTATTCGCATGGAGAGGGATAACGCCAGGCCGACCGCGTCGTATCCCGGCCCCAGGTTCGCCGAGGTGGCCGGGACGCGGACGGAGATCATGGTCCGGTAGAGGAGAGGGCGCGCTCCATCCTGCTCGCGACGGCCTCGAAAGTCGCCTCGACGGGCTCGGGCAGCTTCGCGTTCTTGAGGATTACATCAGGGTCCTTGAGCCCGTGCCCGGTGAGGACGCTGACGATGGTGCCTTCGGGCGCACGTCCCTCGCGGGCCAGCTTGAGCAGCCCGGCTATCCCGGCGGCTGAAGCGGGTTCGCAGAACACACCCTCTTCGCGGGCGAGGAACGACTGGGCCGCGAGGATTTCGCCGTCGGTCACGCTCTCTATGAGGCCGCCTGACTCGCGCATGGCGTTCAGGGCGCCCTCCTTGCTTGCAGGCGAGCCGATTCGGATGGCGCTCGCCACCGTCTCCGGGTCCTCGAAGTCGTGGCCGGCGACGAGCGGGGACGCGCCCTCAGCCTGGAAGCCGAGCATTCTCGGGGCGCTGTCCGCGTGCCCGGCGTCGCGCCACTCCCTGAAGCCCTTCCAGTAGGCGGTGATGTTCCCGGCGTTACCGACGGGGATGGCGAGGGCATCCGGCGGGCGTCCGAGGACTTCGCAGACCTCGAAGGCCGCCGTTTTCTGGCCTTCGATGCGATCCGGGTTCACGGAGTTGACGAGGGCCACGTCTTCGCGGTCCTCGTCCAGCCGCCGCGAGAGCTTCAGGGCGGCGTCGAAGTTGCCTTCTATCTGCACGATCTCGGCGCCGTGGGCCAGGATCTGGACGGCCTTGCCCATCGCGATCTTGCCAGCCGGAACGACCACGAGGCATTCGAGGCCGGCCCGCGCGGCGTAGGCTGCGGCAGACGCGGCGGTGTTGCCGGTCGAGGCGCACACGCAGATACGGTTCCCGGCCGCCTTCGCCCGGCTGAGGGCGACGGTCATGCCACGGTCCTTGAACGAGCCCGTCGGGTTCATCCCCTCGAACTTCAGGTGGACCCGCGCCCCGACGCGCTCCGAGACGCGCGGGGCTTCTATGAGGGGGGTGTCACCCTCCCCGATGGTGGCGATGGCGTGGTCTGGTATCTCTGGAAGCCAATCGCGGTAACCGTGGATCACACCCCGCCTGAATGCCTGTGCCCGAACGTCCAAAGTGGTCACGCCTTTCGAGAGAACGGCCCTTGCCTGGACCGGGGATCATGCCATTGGCAAAGCTATCATGCCCGCGCCCGGCGTTTCAAGGACGCGCCGGGCCTTCCTCGGGGTAGAACTTCCGCAACAGGGGGCCGGTGATCTCCTCGACTATCCCGGCCTGCTTCGGCGTGAGATCCTCACGCCAGCCGCCGGGCATGCCTTTGCGGTAGAAACGTCCCGCCCCTTTCTCGCTTTCCGGTAGCCGCTCCCACGAGTACCGCTCCACCGCGCGGGCGAGGGCTTCCTCGTCCGCGGGCATTTCCAGTTCGTGGTAGATGCGCCGCATGACCCCGAGAGCGTCAGCCCGGAGGTCCTCGTAACGCACGAGCGATTTACGCCCACGGTGGGTCTCGAAGGCTTCCCCAGCTTTTGTCATGTGCCGCCGGTACGAGATGGCCCGGCGGCGCACGAAGCGGTTCGGGCGCCGGTCGGCGAGGTTCTCGCGCTGTGCGCTGTCCCCGCCGCGCCACTCGTCGAGCCAGCTCTCTCCCTTCGCGCCGTCCAGGGAGGAAGCGACCACGTCGCGGGGGTCACGGACCAGCAGGATCATACGGCTCTCTGGCAGCGCCTCCATCAAGAGCGGCGCGCCCGTGGAGCCGTTTGGTTCCTTGACGATCAGGTAGTCATCGGGGCCGAGACGCGGGTGCGAGAGGTGGGCGCCTTCGATGACGAAGTCGCGGATGGATCTGAGCCAGCCTCTCCTGATGGGGTCTCCCATGATGAAGTCCGCCGAGAGCAGGTTCCCCTGCTGGGCCCTCGCGTAGAAGTCCCCGAACAGCCGCCCGACCATCGGCTCCTCCCATACCCGGTGCCGCTCCATGTCGGACATCATGCTCCTCAGCCACGTTGACCCCGAGCGCCCCGAACCGAAGATCCAGACGATGTTCTCCGGCCTCACGCCACCCGTCCGGCTGGCCTTCCCGGTCTTGAGGCTCGCCCGATGGAGCTGGCCTTTCAGACGGTGGTAGGTCCGCCTGAGGCGCGGGTTGCGCCGGGCGAAGCGCTTCATGGAGCGCTTGGCGTTGTCCAGAAGATCTCTCATAGCGTCAGGCGGGCAGTCTAGCAGAGGGACTTCGCCGTCTTTCCCGCGGTGGCCCACGGGCTGGTAGTGTGTTTGACTGCGATGATGGTGACGGTCACCGATAGAAAGGGTATCGTGCTGGCCGGCGGGTCGGGGACGCGCCTGTATCCGCTGACGCACGTGGTCAGCAAGCAACTGCTGCCGGTGTACGACAAACCCCTGATCTACTACCCCCTCAGCACCCTGATGCTCGCGGGTATCAGGGAGATCCTCATCATCTCCACACCCGAAGACCTTCCACGGTTCAAGCAACTGCTGGGCGACGGCTCCCACTGGGGCATCTCCTTGAGCTATGCGGCGCAGCCGGAGCCAAAGGGCATCGCCCACGCCTTCGTGGTTGGACGAGAGTTTGTCGGGGAGAGCCCGGTCGCGCTGGTACTCGGGGACAACATCTTCTACGGGCAGGGTTTCGGGCAGACCCTGCGAAAAGCGTCCGCCCAGTCCGGCGGCGCGTCGGTCTTCGGGTACTACGTGAGGGACCCTGAGCGGTACGGCGTGGTCGAGTTCGACGGAGAGGGAACGGTACTCTCCATCGAAGAGAAACCTGGGAGGCCGCGCTCGCACTACGCGATCACGGGCCTGTACTTCTACGACAATGTGGTGGTGGATATAGCGGCCGGGCTGAAGCCGTCGGCGCGGGGAGAACTGGAGATCACGGACATCAACCTGGAGTATCTCCGGCGCGGCGAACTCTCGGTGGAGGTTATGGGACGGGGGATGGCATGGCTCGACTCGGGGACCCACGAAGCGCTCCTTGAGGCGAGCACTTTTATCGAGACCATCGAGAAGCGCCAGGGCCTCAAGGTCTCGTGCCCCGAGGAGATCTCCTACCGCATGGGCTACATAGACGCCGAACAGGTAGCCCATCTCGCAAAACCTCTGGCAAAGAACAACTACGGCCGGTATCTCCTGGATCTCATATCCGAAAAGGACCGTCCGTGAAGGTGATAGAAACCTCTCTCCCCGGCGTACTCGTCGTGGAGCCCCACGTGTTCGGAGACTCGCGGGGCTTCTTCATGGAGACGTACAACGAAGCCCGCTACCGGGACGTCGGGCTCCCTACCCGCTTCGCCCAGGACAACCTCTCGTTCTCCATGAGGGGTGTGTTACGCGGTCTCCACTACCAGAACCCGGATGGGCAGGGCAAGTTGCTTCACGTCCCGCGCGGCGAGGTCTTCGACGTGGCCGTGGATATTCGGGAGGGGTCCTCGAACTTTGGGGAGTGGGTCGGCGTCACGCTATCTGGGGAGAACCGCCGCCAGCTCTGGGTTCCTGAGGGTTTCGCCCACGGCTTCCAGGTGACGGGCGAGAGCGCGCTGCTCGCCTACAAATGCACCGCCCCGTATAACCGCGAGGCGGAGGGTGCTGTCCTGTGGAACGACCCGGAGATAGGGATAGAGTGGCCCATCGAAGAGCCAACCCTCTCCGATAAAGACATGAAGGCCCCGCGCCTCGCGGATCTGCCCGCCGGGAGGCTTCCCCGATACTAACCGATCAGCCCTTTCCGCCCTTTGCCGAATCCCGATGCCTGATAGCGAATGCCTGAGAAACGGCCAGCTTCGCCAGCGCCCTGGCGGTTAGTCCGATCAGGACCACGAGGCTGTAGACGCCCAGCGGTCCATGCGGGCCGTGCTTGCGATGGTAGAGAAAGGCGCTCTTGTGCAACCGCCAGGTGGAGAGCGGCTTGCTGCGGCTGCTCTTGCCTGTGTGATGGACGACCTCGACGCCGGGCAGGTAGTAGACGAGCCGCCCGCCCTCCCGCGCCCTGCGGCACAGGTCCGCGTCCTCGAAGTACATGAAGAACCGTTCGTCGAAGGCCTCGATCTTCTCTAAAAGGTCCCGCCTCGCGGCCATGCAAGCCCCGGAGACCCAGTCCACGATGGTCGGGCCGTCTAGCCGTTCCGAAGCCGGGAACAGGCGTCGCACCACCACGCTATCGGGGAAGAGGCGCGTCAGGAGCGAGGTCCGGCCCAACAGCCCCGAGATGAAGCCGATCTCCTTGCGGGCGGAGAGCTGCACCGCGCCGGAGTCGTCCAGGATGCGCGGCCCCACGATGCCGGCGTCCGGATGTTCCCCGAAGAAGTTCGCCAGGTTTTCGAAGAAGTCCCGTCCCACCAGGGTGTCGGGGTTTGCGAACACCACGCAGTCCCCGCCCGATGCCCGGATGCCGCGGTTGTGGGCCCGCGCGAAGCCCACGTTGTCTTCGTTCCTGATGAGCCTTACCCCCGGCGGCAGGTCGGGGACGGGCTTTCGATCGTTGTCCACGATCGTGATCTCCAACCCCTCGTACCCCGTCGTCAGAAGCGCCTCCACACAACGCAACGTGTACGGCCAGGAAGCGTAGTTCACGATGATTACCGAAAACCTCACCGGCGTCGCCTCCCGAAGAGGGTGTGGCGAACCCTCCGGCGGACGCTTTCTCGCGCCGCCCGCGAGGAATCGTTGAGGAGCTTGCGAATCCGTGGAACCGGCACCAGTCGCCGGCGCTGGATAGAGCGCCTTTTGCGGAGCATCTTCGGGAGCAGGCGCAGGGCTTCCGCGAGGCCCTTCAGGTGGGCCGGAAGCACACCGGAGAGCGTCGTGACGGCGAGGCGCGAGAGCTGGCCCGCCAGGAACGCGGGCAGGATACTAGGCACGAGCGCGGATGGGAGGTTCTTTACCAGCAGGCAAACGCTGTTACGCGTTCCCAGGCGCGTCGCCGTCGGGCTGCGCTTGCCGCCGGTCGATGCGCTCCCCACGTGGTAGACGGCGGCCCCTGGGACATAGAGACACTGATAGCCGGCGAGTTGGGCCCGGAACGAGAGGTCTCCGTCCTCACAGTAGGCGAAGAAGTCCTCGTCGAAGAGCCCGATGTCGTCGAACATCTCGCGCCGGTACAGTGCAGCCGCCGCGCACGCCCCGAACACGGGGACGGGCTTATCGAACTGTCCGAGGTCTCGCTCGCGGTGGCCCAGGCGGTAGGGCAGTCCGCTCTTGCGCAGGGCGTCGCCTGCGCCGTCCAGGATGTGGCGGTCGTGGAAATCCAGGAGCTTGCTCGCGAAAGAGCCGGCTTTCGGGTACGCCTCCGCCGCCCGCACCAGCGTCGCCAGCCACGCCGGATCCTGCTCCGTGTCGTTGTTTAGGAGAACGATCAACTCCGCCTCCGACGCCTCTATTCCCGCGTTCACCGCGCCGGAGAAGCCCCTGTTCTCGCCCAGGGCGATGGTGCGGACCTCAGGGAAGGTCTCGGCGACGAAGGAGAGCGAGTCATCCGTCGAGCCGCTATCAACCAGCACCGTCTCGAAGTCCTGGAAGGTCTGCTCCCTCAGCGAGTGCAGGCAGGGGCCCAGAAACCTCCGGGTGTTCCAGTTCGGGATGACTACGCTTACGCGTCCGGGCACGGCGTGTACGGGGTTATCCGTCCCGGTGGACTCCGCCGGGACCATGGACCGTGGCC
>JACCTS010000116.1 GCA_013812245.1 Rubrobacter sp. | reverse complement strand
CTCGAAGGTGTCTATGGTCTTGCGGGCGAAATTGAGGGATTCTTCCTCGCGCCCGGCGTGGGTGGAGAGGGCGCCGCAGCAGCCCTGCTTCGGGGCGACGACCTCGCAGCCCTCGGCGGCGAGCACGCGCACCGTGGCGGCGTTGACGTGGCTGAAGAACACGCGCTGCACGCAGCCGGTGAGGACGCCTACCCTCCGGCGCTTCTCGCCCGCGGCCTCCGTCACCTCCGGTAGCTTCTCTTCCTTCGGGAGGTCCGGGAGGAGAGCTTCCATCGCGCGCATCCGGGCCGGCATGCGGTCCATGACGCCCATCTTGCGGAGCCGGTCGCCGATGCCGAATCGCTGGTAGAGGCGCATGGGGGCGGCGATGGCCCGCAGGCGATTGGGATAGGGGAAGAACTTGAAGATCAACTCCCGGAAAGCCTTGTCGTCGGCGCGGCGCTCGTAGCGGCGTTCGATCTGGCCCCTCGTGGCCTCGATGAGCTTGTCGTACTGCACCCCGGACGGGCAGGCCGTGACGCAGGCCATGCACCCGAGGCAAAGGTCCCAGTGGCGGACCATCTCGTCGTTCATCGGCTCTTCGTCGAGGCCCTTGTTCATGAGGTAGATGCGCCCGCGCGGCGAGTCCATCTCCTCCCCGAAGAGCACGTAGGTCGGGCACGTCGGCAGGCAGAAACCGCAGTGAACGCAGTCGTCTATGAGGGCCTTGTCCGGCGGGTGGTGGTCGTCGAAGGCCGGGAAGGCGTAGCTGCCGCTCTCGGCCCGGCCCTTGCCGATGGTGTGTTGCAGCGAATCCGTGGTGGCCGCGAAGGTGCTCTGTCCCACGTCCTCCGGGCTCCCGGCGCCGATGGCCCCCGCCATCGCGTCCTCGCGCGCCGTCCCCTCGCCGCTCCGGCGCTCCGTTGCGTCGGTCGCATCGTAGCGGTCCTCGCCGCCTCCGCCTCCGCCGTTGCGTTCTGTCACCAGATACCTCCTACGAACTGCTTTGCGGTATGAAATCTCGGGCTCTTTCGTTTCCGCGGGCGGGCGTGACGATGAAGCTCATCCCCGAGACCCTCCAGCCCTCGTCGGTACGCCGCAACGTATGGTAACAGTTTCCCCAGACTTCCCACAGGCCGGAGCCGGTCTCACTCGGGAGCATGTTGAGCGCGTAACCCTTCGAGAATACCTCGGCCTCGTCACCGTTGATGGCGATCCTGTGGTTGGATCTCATATGGTGACTCTTCTTGTCGCTGTAGAGGTTCGTCTTCCAGCCTCCCACCAGGTCATCCGCCTTCATACGCCCCGGCGAACCACCCGCGAGCGAGGTGAAATCCGCGTCTATCTCGTCGAGGAAGTAGCTCCGGCAGGTAGTCCAGTCCTTCGCGTCAACGGTATTGTCCACGTCGTCCACGACCCGGATTATCTCCATCTCGTCAGCGAGACGCTGGTTCGAAACCGTAGCTTCGGTCATTAGATGCCTCCCAAAAACCTGCCGGGGTTCATGCCGCCCCGGGGATCGAACTTCTCCTTCACCCGCCGGACGAGACCCAGATAGTCTCCCCCGTTGTCCCACGTGCCGACCCTCTGCTTCAGGGTTAGCGGAGCTCGTTGCAAGGTCACGTTTCCGCCCTTGCGGACCTGGATCTCGCGCATCTCCCCCACGAGCCCGGCCGCAGCATCTTCATCCTCGCTCGAGAGTCCGACGAATGTCACACCGGTCCCTGCGTGCCCGGTGATACGCGGATGCGCGAGTCCCCTGCGTTCCGCGGCGCCGAGTACCGATTCGAGCACGGCGGACAGATCCGCGGGCGGAGCCCCGATCTTCAGGACGACCTCATCGGCGACCTCGGGCGGAGCCAGGGGGCCGAGATGATCCGCCTCCTCGTCCGAGAGCGTCCGTACCTCCCCGAACTGCTTCAAGAGGAAGGAAGCGGTCTCCACTTTCGCCTCGATGCCGCCGGGGATACTCTCCAGGAGCACCGTCAGGATCTTCTCGTCCTCACCGTAGTGCAGCTCGACCGCCGTAGCCTCGACCTGAGAGTGAACTATAGCCTGGGCCGCCGCCTGCGCCTGCCGGGAGCCTGCCACCTCGACGGCCACGGTGCGGGCGGCGGCGGGGCGCGGGTGGAGGCGGAAGTTGGCGGTGGCGATGACGCCCAGGGTGCCTAAAGAGCCGGTGAAGAGCTTCGAGAGGTCGTAGCCGGCCACGTTCTTGACGACCTTGCTGCCGGCTTTGGCGACCGTACCGTCGTGCAGGACGATGGTGATGCCGATGATCAGGTCGCGGATAGTACCGTATTTGTACCTCCGAGGACCCGAAGAGTTGGCCGCGATGATCCCCCCGACCGTTGCCCCACTCTCCGGCGGGTCCAGGACGAGCATCTGGTCAGAACCGGAGACCTGCTCCTGCAAGTCCTCCAGCTTCACACCGGCTTCGACCCGGACTATCTGGTCGCCGGGCGTGTGCTCCATTATCTCGTTCATGCGGGCGGTGCTCAGGATGAGATCTAGGCGCTGTGGCGGGTTGCCGACGTGTATCTTGGTTCCGCCGCCGCGCGGGGAGACGGCGAGATCCTCGCGGGCGGCGAGCTTCATGACGGCGCTGATCTCCTCGACGGAGCCGGGCTCGACCACGAGCGAGGGCTCGACGCCTTCTATGGCGTCATCGGCCGTGGCCTCCCGGACGTTGTCCAGGCCGACTATCCCTTGCAGGTCCTCAACGATTCCCTTCTGCGTCTGCATCAGAACTGCTCCACGATTCCGGCCTTCTGGAGCGGGTGCATGTGGAACGGGCCTGGGCGCTCGCCGCAGAGTCGGGGGGTCGGGAAGATCTTGCCTGGGTTGGAGATCTGGTGCGGATCGAAGGCGCAACGGAGTAGCTGCATGACGTTCATGTCGTCATCGGTGAACATCTTGGGCATGTACTTCTTCTTGTCGTGGCCGATGCCGTGTTCGCCGGTGAGCGA
>JACCTS010000106.1 GCA_013812245.1 Rubrobacter sp. | reverse complement strand
TGCGCTGTTTATATTTGCCCCAGGTGGGGTCGTAGCAGTTCTTGAACTCGGAACGGGTGCCTGTGTGGTAGACGTTGTCCCCCAGGGTGAAGACGGTGCCCCGGATGTTTCCGAGGAGATTCGCCGTGGCCTTGTCGCGGTCTCCGCCGCAGTAGGCGATGTCCCCAGCCCCCACCATCGTGACGTATCTCGCCAACCCGGAGGCCGGCTCCGGGGTGAGCGCGATCAGGGCTCCGGCCGCCAACCCGCAGGCCAATAGGACGCATACGGCGTAGTACGGCAGCTTCCGTGCTCCAACGTTCGCGACCATTTCTGTACCCCCAAGACGGGACGGTGCATGCCCCTTCGGATGTTCGAGAGGGCCGCAGTATACGGCAGCGATGCGTTACCGCGCAATGGCCGGCCGCCGGGTCCTCCGCGGGCGGCTAGTTCCCGTGGCCGAGGATGAGATCCGCCGGCTGCGGGGCGCTCTGCTCGACGCGGCGGATGTCGCTCTTGCCCTCTTCGTCTTCTTCGAGCATCCAGACCTCGTCCACCAGTGCAGATTCCTGCACCTCTGCGACGTGGGAGATGATGAAGATCTGGCCGAACGACCGCTTGAGGCGCTCCAGCGCGAGGAGCACGTTGTTGCGCCGTCCCGCGTCCAGGCTGCCGAAGACCTCGTCGAGCACAAGGAAGCCCAGGGTTCCGCCGCCGCTCGCGGCGATGATCTTGGATAGGGCGACCCGCGCGGAGAGGCTCGCCACGTCGGCCTCGCCGCCGGAGAAGCGGTCTATGACGTAGGAGTCCTCGAAGCGGTCGAGCAGCCTGACGCCATAGTTGTCGTCGAACTCCATCCGCTCGTAGCGTCCGGCCGTGAGGTCGCGCACCAACCCCGACGCCTCGGCCTCCAGCATGGGCCGCGCCCTGGCTGTCAGGTTCCTGAAGAACGCGGTGAACAGGCCGTCCATCTCGCCCATCCTGGCCGCTTCCGAGGCCCGCTCGTTGGCGAGCTTCCGATCCGACTCCAGCCGCGCAAGCTCCGTGTTCGTCCGGTCCACACGGTGTTCGGCGTTCTGCCACTCGCCCCCGAGGTGCTCGCGGGCGTCCCGCAGCTTCGCCACCCGTTCTTCGATGGCGGCGAACCTTTCGGCGGCGGCCTGGTAGGCGGCCTCGTCGAAGCCGAGATCTTCGAGCTTCTCCCTGGCGGCTCGCTCGTTCGTGGCGGCTTTTTCCCCGGTGCGGCGCGCCTCCTCCAGAGACTTCTCGATCCCGGGCCGCGTCTCGATGCGACGCTTCAGTTCGGTCGACCTGCCCCGCGCCTCGTCCAGCCGCGCTTTCTCCCGCTTCTTCCCGGCGTGGGCTTCGGCGTCGTAGGAAATGTCCGCGAGGTCTTCCAATTCTTCCACCAACTCCGAGGCGCGCTTCGCTTTGTCCGTGTGCTCGCGGGCGAGGCTTACAATACTGGGACGGGCGTCCCTGAAGCTTCTCAGGTGTTCGCATCGTTTGCGGATCGCCTCCAGATCCTCCTGCGTGGGGGCGGTGGTGCCTTCGAGGCCGGCCGCGAGTTCCCCGTGGCGGTTCCTGGCTTTCTCCAGGTCTTCGAGCCGACCGGCGGTCCTGTCTACAGCCCGGACGACGGCTTCGCGGGCCTCACGCCAGCGTTCGATCTTCGCTGAGACCTTCTGGAGCGTTTGTTCGGTGTCATCGGCGGACTTGCGGAACTTCTCGGCGTTCTCGGTCTCGCGGGAGGCGACACGCCGGAGGGAGGCAGCCTGGCGGCGCAGGGTGTCGGAGATCTCCACCTGCTCCCCGCTCTCGAAACCCCTATGGCAGGTGGGACAGTGGTCCTCCACCCCGCTGTCTATGGCCTCGCGGGCCTTGTCTACGTTCTTCGCCTCGCGCTCGTTGGCGTTCGCCCGGCCGCGATGGTTGGCGGCAAGCTCCCGCAGCTTCTCCGCCTCCTCGCGCAGTCCCTGCTCCCGCTTCTCCAGGTCCTCGCCGCCGGAGATATCTTCAAGTTCCTCCTTGAGTTCCCGCTCCTCCGCGACTGCCTTCTCGTGGCGCTCCGCCGCCTCGTTCACCTCTTGGTCGAGTAGCCTGAGTTCTTCGTGGCGGGAGGCCATCTCCCGCAACTTTTCGTGTTCCGCTTCGGCGTTCGCCAGTTCGCCAGATGCTTTTTGCAAGACCTCGCCGGCTTCGGAGAGGAGGTCTGGACCGTCCAGCTCGAAGAGCGCGGCCCATCCGGGGATCGGCTCCTCCGGTTCATCTCCGTCCAAGTCTTCGAGCGTGTCCCATACCTCCGACTCGATGTCGGCGATGCGTTTCTGGGCCCGGAACAACTCGCTCCGGTTCTGCTCCCTGCGCTCCGCCCGGCGTTGATCTTCGTCCAGTTTCTCAAGTTCCCGTTCGAGATCCGGGATACGTTCGAGATCCGGCTTCAGACGGCCCAGCTCTTCTTCGGCCCGCGCCAGCTCTTCGAGGTCTTTCCCGGCCTCCTCGGCCCTGTCTCCGGAGCGACGTCCCTCCGCCTCGGCGCGTTGCAGCTCGCCCGTGAGACGGTTGTACTCGCGGTACGCGGCGTCGAGCTCGTTACGGACCTCGCGGGCTTTCCCGCGCTCGCCTTCGGCCTCATCGTACTGCTTGGAGACCTTCTCCAGTTCTTTCTCCAGCCGCTTGAGTTCGGCCTGCGCCTCTTCGAGTCCCGTGTTCAGCTCGTCCAGGTTCGCCTCTTCGAGGCGGCGTTCGATCACCTTTGCTTCAGAACGCAGGTCATTGCGGTCCTCACGGAGCAGCTTCTGGGCGGCCTCGACGCCGCTGATGCCTAGCATTCGGCTCACGCGCCGCACCCGGCTGATGCCGTCGTCGTGGGCGAAGAAGCGCAGTTCTTTCTGCCTGGCGTAGAACGTTGCCTCGAACGCCGTGCGGTCCATCCCGAGCAGGTTCCCCTCGACCCAGCCCGTGACGTCAGTGGCGCCCGTGACGACGGTCCTGCCCTCCGGGTCGCGCACCTCGGCGGTCGTGGCGTTGCTCTTGAGTTGCCGCCTCACGGTGTACGGGCCGTTGTTCGTGGCGAGCGTCACCTCGACGACCGTGGGATCTTTGGTTGAGCCGCCGCTCCAGGGGATCATCTCCTTCGTGAACCGTGGGTCGCGGGTCGAGCCGAAGAAGGACCACAGGATGGTCTCGAAGAGCGTGCTCTTCCCCGTCCCGTTAGCCCCGACGACCCCGATGGCACCCTCCGGCGGGAACAGCTCGACCGGCTCTCTGAGCTGCTTGTAGTTCTCTATGTAAAGCCGCTCCAGGTTCACGAGGCTTTACCTCCGGGCCCGTCCGGCTCCTCGCTCGCCGCCCGCACCAGATAGCCCTTGCCCTTCTCCAGAAACTCGTCGGCGAAGCTCTTCTCCAGCTCGCCGCTCTCCCTGCGCTCCTTTACGAACGAGGCGAACTCCTCCGTGAGCGGCCCGAAGACGGCCGAGGCCGGGCCTTCACCGTTCTCCATGCTGGCACGCTCGTCGGCGTGGACCTCCAGGCTGAAGTTCAGGCAGCGGCGCTGCAGGTCGCGCAGCAACTCCCGGTCAACCCCGCTCGCCACCCCGCGCTTCACGTCGAAAGCCCGCAGCCGCACGATGGCATCGTCCAGGTCGGCGTTCTCCGTGCTCTCACGGATTTTCTCCGTCAGCCCTGCGGCGTCCAGCTCGCGGGCCTTTATCTTCGGGAGGTCGATCATCCGCCGCGTCTCGATCGGCACGTGCTCCACGCTCTTGAGCCCACCGCCCTCGAACTCCACAATGGCGAACCCCGGCTTGGAATCGACCTCCCCGAACCCGAACCGCTCCGTGGCCCCGGCGTAGTAGGCGTTCGGCTTGTGTTCGTGGAACTCGTGGTAGTGACCGAGGGCGACGTAGTCGAAGCCGCCGGAGATCATGTTCGCCTGCAGGTTCGCCTCGCCCATCTCGTGCTGTTTTGCCTCAAGCCCAGGCACCATCCCGTGCGTCACCAGGATGTTGATGTCCGCGCCGCGCTCCGGCGTCACCGCCCCGGTCCCGAAGACAGCCCCGTGCGGCACCAGCGTGACGCCCACGCCGACGTCACCGGCCTCGATCAACTCGTAATCCAGCTCGAAACCGTGCGCGGAGACGGCGTTGACCAGGTTCGCATATTCCAGGGCCGCCGTCGTCGTGCGCAGGCGCGGCGTCTCGTGGTTGCCTGCGGCGACTAGGTAGGGGATACCGGCCCGCGCCGTGATGCGGGCCGTCTGGTTCAGGAACCCGATGATCACGTGCGTCGCAGGACGCACGGAGTCGAAGGCGTCGCCGGAGTGGATCACCAGGTCAACATCCCGCTCCAGGATGGCGTCAACAGCCCGACCGTAAGCCTCCTGAACGTCAACCTCCCGCTGGTTGCGCCCCGTATTCGGGCACAGCCTTGCGTACCGGGTGTATCCCAAGTGCGTATCCGAGATGTGGGCTATGCGAACTATCTCAATCCTCCTTCCTGGCTAACGCTATTCTAGCCGCAACTCGCAGGGATTCACGAACGGTTTAAAGTAATGCCCGCATCCATACAGGATGGTCGCACGGTTGTGTCCGTAAACTTCTGTAAATTGGTGAGCCGCTAGAAAGAAGGGCCATCGTCCTCCAAGATGGTTGGTGTCTAAAGTCAACCGATCAGAACGGAGTGACGATGACCAACGATCATCGTAAGGTGGAGGCGGAGTCGGTGCAAGGGGCACTGCTGGACGACCCGAGTTT
>JACCTS010000094.1 GCA_013812245.1 Rubrobacter sp. | reverse complement strand
GGTGCCGGAGCGGACCAGGTGGTTGGTGACGGCCTGCACGGTGTAGAGCAGCCGCAGATCGCGCGCGACCGGGGCCTGGCGGGCCTGGAGGATCATACACTCCTCGTCTATCCCGGCCCCGCGGGCCTTGTAGCGCATGTCGACGCCCAGTTCCTTCTCGGCGAGGGCCGCGTCGTGCTCCTCCATCGCCCGCACCATGTTCTCGAGGGTGCCCTCGACCTCTCCCCCGAGTTCCAGGACCTCGGAGAGAAGTGTGTCGAGCTCTTGCTGGAAAGTCTCCCGCGGCATCCCGAACCCTTCTCTAGCCGAACCGGCCCGTCACGTAGTCCTCCGTCTCCTTGCGATCCGGATTGGAGAACATCTTCTCCGTCTCGTCGAACTCCCAGAGCCGGCCCGGGTCGCCCATGTTCTCGATGTAGAAGAAGCCCGTGTAATCCGAGATGCGGGCGGCCTGCTGCATGTTGTGCGTCACGATCACGACCGTATAGCTCTGCTTGAGCTGGTCCATGGTGTCCTCGATCTTCTGCGTCGAGACCGGGTCCAGCGCGCTCGCGGGCTCGTCCATCAGGATAACCTCCGGCTCCACAGCCAGCGTCCGGGCGATGCACAACCGCTGCTGCTGGCCGCCGGAGAGATCGTAGCCGCTCTTCTTGAGCTTGTCCTTGACCTCTTCCCAGAGGGCCGCCTGCTTCAGGGAATGTTCGACAAGCTCGTCCATGTCGCCCTTGTAGCCGTTGATCCTGGCCCCCCACGCCACGTTCTCGTAGATGGACTTCGAGAACGGGTTGGGCTTCTGGAAGACCATCCCGATACGCCGCCGAATCCGCACGGGGTCCATGTCTCTAGCGTAGATGTCCTGATCTCCCAACCGGACACGACCTTCCGCGCGCGCTCCGGGAATGACCTCGTGCATCCGGTTCAGACAACGGATATAAGTGCTCTTTCCGCATCCCGACGGTCCGATCAGGGCCGTCACCTTGTTGGCCCGAATGTCCATGCTCACGTCGGTCACGGCCTTGAATGAGCCATAGTGGGCGGAAAGATTTTCTATCCTCATGCCGAACGCGGACGCACCCGCGTCGTCGGAGGACGCGCCACCGGTCCCTTTTTTGGTGTCGCGCCTGTTCTGCGGAGCCTCCGTCACCTTTTGCTCCTCTTTGGTTCTTCTGGGATTCGCCACGCTCGGGCACCCTCCTCTAAATGCGAAGTCTTCAGTTACGCCTCTGGAACTTGTTCCTCAGCCAGATCGCCCCCGCGTTCGACACCAGAAGCACCAGCATCAGGACCACGATCCCGGCGGCGGCGAGGTTCTGGAATGCCTCTTCCGGTTCGCCAGTCCAGTTGTAGATCTGGATGGGCATCGCGGTGAAGCTCGAGAGCAAGCCTTCCGGGAGGAACGTCATATAGGGAACCGCGCCGATGGCGATCAGGGGAGCCGTCTCCCCAATCGCGCGGCTGAGGGCGAGAATCGTGCCGGTCAGCGCGCCCGGAAGGGCCTGTGGTAACACGTGATGCCGGATAGCCTCCCACTGCGTCGCACCCAGCGCGTAGGCTCCCTCGCGCACGGACTGCGGGACGGCCCGCACAGCCTCCCGCGTGGCGATGATTATAACGGGCAGGATGAGGAGGCTCAGGATCAGTCCCCCGGTGAGTATGCTCCTGCCGAGCCCGAATATGTACACGAACACGCCCAGACCCAGGAGTCCGTAGATGATCGAGGGCACGCCCGCCAGGTTGGAGATGTTGATCTCGATCAGGCGGTTGAGCCAGTTGTCATTGGCATACTCCTCGAGGTAGACAGCCGCCGCGATGCCCACGGGCACGGCTACTATCAGGACTATCCCCAGCAGCCAAAGGGACCCGAGTATGGCCGGCAGAAATCCCGCGTTCTCTGCGTCCGCCGAGCCCAGACTCGTAAAGAAGTGCCAGCTAAGAACCGGCACGCCCTGCCGGCCCACGTCGACCAGCAAGACCCCCAGCACGGCCAGCCCGATCAGGGTAGCGGCGAATACGAGCGCCGTGAAGAAACGGTCCCACCCGTGACGAGCGCCGACGGAGGTCTTGAAGTTGCCTCCAGTTCCCGGCTCCTGCTCTTTCTGCCGCGTTACTTCCGTGCTGCTCTGGCTCACGCTAGTAGACCTCCCTGAATCGGCGGACGAACCAGTAGGCGATCGTGTTCAGGAGCAGAGTCATCACGAACAATGTCGCGCCGACGGCGAAGATCGTCTCGTACTCCAGCGAGCCTCTGGGGCTCTCCCCGGAGGTCACCTGCACTATGTAAGCCGTCATGGTCTGCATGGACTCCAGGGGATTGACAGTCAATTGCGCGAGAGCGCCGGCGGCGACGGCCATGATCATGGTCTCTCCCACCGCCCGCGAGATGCCGAGCACGAACGACGCCACGATCCCGGAGATGGCCGCCGGCACGACGACCTTCGTCGCTACCTCCCGCTTGGTGGCCCCGAGGGCGTATGCTCCCTCCCTCAAACCCCTGGGGACCGCGTAGATAGCGTCTTCGCTCACGGAAGCGACCGTTGGGATGATCATGACGCCCATCACCAGCGAGGCGCTCAGGATATTGTAGATCTGGATGCCGGGGAGGATGGTTCCCTGCAAGAACGGCGTGACGAACGTCAGGGCGAAGAAACCATAAACGATGGTCGGCACGCCAGCCAGTATCTCCAGCGCCGGCTTGAGCCAGCGCCGGAGGCCCGCGGAAGCGTACTCGGAGAGGTAGATCGCCGCTCCGAGGCCAATCGGCAGCGCCACAACACAGGCAATGATCGTGGAGAATATCGTAGCCCAGGCGAGTACGATGATGCCAAACTCGCCATCCTCCGGGGTGGTTGCGAATCCCGCCGTCCACTGCGTTTCGGTCAGGAACCGCACGATGGAGACATCCTGGAAAAATGTAAAGGCTTCTCCGAAAAGCACGAAGACGATCCCGAACGTGGTCAGGATCGAGACGTAGGCGCACGCTCTCAACACAACCCTCACGAGCCGCTCCCGAACGTTCCTCGCCCGGCTTTCCCGCCAGAGGTTCTGCCCGGAGCCCTGGCCCTGTCTCGTCTCGACCGTCACGACTTGAGAACCTCCAGAAATCTCTTGCACAAACAAAGATCAGGGCCGACGTTAGCCGACCCCAATCTTACAACCCTCATGCGCTCCCTACAAACCAGCTACTTGGACTGCTTGAGCGCGCTCTCGATGTCGCCACCGGGCAGCGAGCCGTCCTCGGCGTAGATGGTACCCGTGGTGCGGTCCTCGAACTGAGCGCGGGTCTCGTTCTCGGTGTTCCCTGGAAGCGCCACGTAGTTGGACTCCTCCACGAACTGGGTGAGGTTGCCATCCTGGAGATAGAATTCCACGAACGGCCCGACCGCCTCGTTCTCCTCCAGGGCCTGCGTGCTCACGTAGATGAACAGCGGCCTGGAGAGCGGGTACTCAGCCGAGGAGATGGTGTTCGGGTTGACCGGCACACCGTCCACGGGGAGTGCCTTGAGCGTGTCCTGATTCTCCGCATAGTAAGAGTAACCGAAGTAGCCCATCGCGTTCGGATCGCTGCTGACGCCCTGCACCAGCACGTTGTCATCGCCGCTGGCCTGGTAGTTGGTGCGGCTGGCGCCCTCTTCGCCATTGACTTCTTCGGTAAAGAAGTCGAAGGTACCGGACTCGGTGCCCGGACCGAAGAGGTTTATCGGCTGATCCGGCCACTCGGAGCGCACGTCGCTCCAGTTCTCGACCTGCGAGTCCGGCTCCCAGATCTGCTTGAGTTCCTCCAGCGTGATGTCCTGCGCCCAGTCGTTCTGCGTGTTGGTCACGACGGAGATTCCGTCCAGGGCCACCGGAACCTCTATGTACTCCACACCGTTCTCCTCGCAAGCCTGTATCTCTTCGGCCTCTATGGGTCGGGAAGCATCGGAGATCTCGGTCTCGCCCTCACAGAACGGGACGAAGCCCTCGCTGGTGCCAGCATCACCAACCGTAATGTTCACGTCCGAATTGTCCTGGTTGAATGCCTCGGCTACCCGCTGAGTTATGGGGAAAACGGTGCTGGAACCCTCAATGGCGATCTCGCCCGATACGCCTCCTCCACCACTGCCACCCATCGTGCTGGTCTCTCCACCGCCGCCACCACTACCGCCACTACTACCGCCACCACCGCAAGCGGCCAGAGCCAGAGCGAGCGCCGAAACCAGCAACCCCGCCAACAACCTCAAACGCGCAGTCCTTCTCAACCCGTGTTCTCCCTTCGCCAATGGACCAGAATCTCAATCCGACTTTCAGGGCACGATGATAGGGCAAGGTGGCGATCCTTTAGTTTCACTTTTGTAAACTCGGGTTTAAATCCGTGTTAAACGGACCGGCCGCCAGACTCCGGGCCGGAGCCCCGGACCTCGCGGTTCAGGTCTCCAGCGAGAGGCGCGCAACGACCGGGTAATGGTCGCTCGGGTAAAC
>JACCTS010000092.1 GCA_013812245.1 Rubrobacter sp. | reverse complement strand
GGGCTCGGCGAGAACCTCACGGATGACTCGTTGCAGCGGATGGACCGGGCGGCGACGACCTCGGCGCTCGTGCTACTCGGGGCCGTCGTCGGCCTGCTGCTGGCCGGGGCGGCGCTGGCCTACGCGGCGGTGCGCGTGGTCAGCGAGATGAGAAGACTCTACGCGGAGCAGCAGCAGGCGGCGGAGGAGTTGGCCGAAGCGTCCCGCGCCAAGACGGACTTTCTAGCCGACGTCTCCCACGAGCTCAGAACGCCCCTCACCGTGCTGCGCGGCAACGCCCAGGTGGGCCTCGCGCTCGGACCCGAGGAGGAGCAGGAGCAGATCCTGCACGAGATGGTCGAGGAATCCCGCCGCATGTCGCGCCTGGTGGAGGACCTGCTCTTCCTGGCGCGTTCGGACTCGACATCCCCGTCCATGAGACCGGAGGAGATCCCGGTATCTCCCTTTACCTCGGAGCTGGCCGGACGGGCGGAGATCCTCGCCCGGGAGCACGGCGCCACCCTGGAGACGGACCTGCGCGCGGAAGGCACGGTGCGCGCCGACCCTGCCCGCTTGGAACAGGCGGTCTTCATCCTGCTAGACAACGCCATAAAGTACGGTTCTCCCGGCGGCGTCGTCACGCTCCGTTCCGACGTGACCCAGACGGGGGATCTCAGGATGGCGGTCGAGGACCGGGGCCCCGGCATCCCCAGGAACGACCTGCCACGCATCTTCGAGCGTTTCTACCGTGTCGACAAGGCGCGCTCCCGCAAGATGGGCGGCACGGGCCTCGGGCTTCCCATCGCCAGGACCATCGTCGAGGCGCACGGCGGGCGCATCACCGCCGAGAGCCGCCCCGGACAGGGCACCCGCATGTCCATCCATCTGCCTCTGCTCTCCGCCTCCGCCGAGCAAGAGTCTCCTGAAGGCGGCTCCCGCGAGGGCGTGACACCCGCTGGCGGGGGCGCCCGGCAAGCGGAAAATTAGTCTCTACATTTCTCTACATTTGAGATCTCTCGCACTGGACACTCCTCATCCTCCCCCAGTGGAGCCCCAACGCGGGGCCCCACAATATCTCCTGAAGGCTTAACGCAAAGACCTGAAGTCGACCAACATAGTCTCCGAGCGCGGGTTCGCCAAGGTGCTAGATCTCAGCATCGCCGGGGCGCCGGGGAAGTGTCACGCCGGCGTCGGCACTCGCAACTACATGGCTCCTGAGCAGGCGCGTGGCAGCGTGCTGGGCCCGGCGGCCGACGTGTGGGGCATGGGCGCCGTCCTCTTCGAGGCCGCCACCGGCGAGGTCCCGTTCGATGGCGAGGACGAGACCCGCTACGAGCAACTGGAGCGCCACATCGAACCCATCCGCGAATACCGCCGCACGCCCGCCGCCTTCGCCGCCCGACGGTGGATCGGCTGGCCCACGAACTGACCCCGTTCAGCCGTTAACCACCACGAGCTCCACCGGCCGGACTTCACAGATCAAATTAGAGCAATCTCATGCTCATCCAATCCCCGTTTAACGAGACCCGGCGACAATAGATCTATATAAGAGGAAACCACCACGAAGGAGGCATTGCGCCATGTACGAAACGAGAGCAAAGCTGACGGCACTCGTCGTCGCCGTCTGCGTGATCCTGGGCACTGCGGCCTGCGGCCCGGCCGCCAAAGGCTCATCGCAGGCCAACCCGCCGGAGTCGGACCGGCCCGCCAACACACCGCAGGAAGGCGCCGCCGGGAATGCCGCTGCGGAAGACGACGCCGAGGATCGCGACGCCACGGACGACCGAGATCAGAACGTCCGCAACGGCGATAACCCGGCCGACAACGACGACCGCAACGACGATGGATCTGGCGACGATGACGGGCGCGACGACGATGACGCGGACGACAAAGGCGACGACCGCGATGACGCTCGTGGTGATGACGCTCGCGACGATGACGACGGGCGTGATGATGACGACGATGGTCGTGACGAAGATGATGGCCGCGGTGACGACCGAGACGATGACGGTCGAGATGACGATGGTGGTCGTGACGATGGCGGGCAGGATGACCGCGATGGGGACGATCGGGACGATGGAGATGACGAACGGGATGATGCGGATGACCGGAACGACAATCGGGACGATAACGACTCCGATGACTCCGATGATGACGACGGCCGGGACGACGATTAGGAGACGACAGGCCCCGCCATCATGATCGTTCGCTCCGGCCAGCTTTAGAAGCGGGGCCGGTGAGCCCCGATCTAATTCTCAACCGTTCTTGTGAATTTCCGCGGCGGCTTCTTCGAGCTTGCTCCGGTAGACTTCGGCGGTCTCTGGCTCCCCGATCTCGATAGCCGCGCTGCTCGTAACCTCCCCGAGCAGCGCAGCCGTCTGGCTCAGCGAGGCTTCCATGTCGAAGTCGTTGAAGCTGGAGATGCAGTCTCTCGGAACTATAACGTTGAACCACCTCATGGCGGCGCTGGACGCCGTGTAGTGGACGCATATGTTGGCGACCGTGCCGCAGATGATGAGCGTATCGACACCCCACAGACGCAGCAGATGCTCCAGTTGCGTCCCGTAGAAGGCATCGTAACGGGGCTTGCGGAGGGCCGCCTCGTCCTCGCGAGGGGCAAGCTCGTCCACCACCTGCCAGCCCCAGCTCTCCTCACGGCAATGCTCGCCCCAGATATCCCACTCCGGGTCGCCTTCCTCGTGGGTATCCTGGACGAAGACCACCCTCATCCCGGACTCCCGCGCCAGATCCAGCAGATTCCTTATTGCCGGCAGGGTTCCCTCTGCGGTGGGGACGACGAGCGTGCCGCCCTCCTTCACGAAGTCGTTCTGCATGTCCCCGATGATCAGGGCCGTACGGCTCGGGTCTACCCGAACACCGTCCTGTACCTCGTACTCCGGAACTTCGACCGTGCGGGCCATACGAACCTCCTCGAGATGTCGGAACTCATCCCAAGTTTACCGCCCGGACGACAAAGCTACCGTCCGGGCGGTTCGAGGTGCGCGAAGAGACGATTCGCTACCTGCGGCGTCTCCTCGTCGCGGCCCTTTCCTGGGCTTCGACCCTCTCGGTGTCGGACTCTATGGCCGATGCGGAGATCCGCGTACCCTGAACAGCGTTGGTGTCCACCGGCTGCAGCCCGGGATTCCCGGCCTCGATGGCGAACGAAGCCCGAGTGTAGATCGGCGCGTCCGGCTGCTTGACGAAAGGCAGCACCTGGTAGTCGGCGCGCCACTGATCGGGCGTGAGAGTGCGCCCGGACGTTGCCACCAGGGGCGACGTACTCGTTTGGACCGTACTCGTAGATATAGTCCCCGAGGTGGACGACGAGGTCAAGTTGCTCTTGCTCCGCCATCCTGCGATACGCCGTGAAGTAGCCGTGCTCGTACTGCTGGCAGGACACGAACGCGAAGGCCATCTCCGCCACGTTCGATCCGGCCGCCGGGGCCGTCTTCGTCTTTCCGACCGGGGAGAGCTCGCTCCCGGCCCGGAAGCGGTAGAAGTATTCGCTTGCCGGGTTTAGCCCGCCGACCTCGACATGGACGGAGTGCGCCAGCTCGGGACGGGCGAACGTGGAGCCTTCGCGCACGACGTTGGCGAATCCCTCGTCGGTCGCCACCTGCCACTGGACGGGGACCTTCTTGTCCGGCATCCCGCCACCCTTCAACGGGTCTGGGGCAAGACGGGTCCACAGGACCACGCCGTCGGGCAGCGGGTCTCCAGATGCGACGCCGAGGGTGAACGGATAGTCGGAGAAAATAGGCTGGGACCATACTCTATCCGTGAACGGCCCGTAGCCGAAGATCAGGGTCGCCGCGCTGGCCCCGCCCAGCTTGACGAACGTGCGGCGATCCATCTCCCCCATGCGCGAGACAGCCTCCACGCGTCGATGCTCCCAGTTGCCCCGGATACTCACGATGTTCCCTCCAACAACTAGCTCGAATGCCACAACGAGCATAGCAATGCATTCGCCGTCATTGGTTTCAGGGCCGTAAGTTCCAGGTTAAATGTGGATTAACCGCGGATCGCTATTTGCGCCGCCGCAGAACCGGCAGGACTTCTCCGACGATGAGAGCGGACAGGATCAGGACGGCGCCGGTGATCTGTACAATGACTAGCCTGTCGCCCGCGAGCCAGTATCCAAAGAGGGCAGCGAAGACGGGCTCCATCGTAAGGATGATCGCGGTTCGCGCCGCCGGGATGCGCTGCTGGGCAAAGGTCTGCACCCAGAAAGCTCCGGCGGAAGCCACGAGCCCGGTGACGAGCAGGGCGATCCAGACCCCTCGCGGCGGCAGTTCCACCGGATCGAAGAACGGCCAGAACAGGATGAAGAGCGCGGACATGGCCAGGATCTGGGCGAAGGCCAAACTGAGGGCATCGTACCCAGCCGCGTAGCGGGAGAGTAGCGCGATGTGCAGCCCCAGCGCCGCCGCGCACACGAGCGTGAGCAGGTCGCCCGGATTCACCCCTTCCGGCCCGCCACCCGCCAGAAGCACCATTCCGAGCAGGCTCAGCACGACGGCCACGATCACCTGCCGGGAGAAGCTGGCTCCGAAGAAGATCCTGTCGGCCAGCGGCGCGAACACGACGAAGAGACCCGTTATGAGGCCGGAGTTGGTCGGCGTGGTGAAGAGCAGGCCCAGCGTCTGGAACAGGTAGGCCACCGCGAGCACCACCCCGATCCCGCCTCCGACCAGGAGCGTCCGGCGCGTGAGCTTTGGGATGGAGAACGGCGCGAGCGCCCCGGCGGCCAGGGCGAAACGCACCGCGAGGAACGGCAGCACGCCATAGAGGGCGATGGCGTCCCGCACCACGACGAACGTCCAGCCCCATACGGCCGTGATCCCAACCAGCATGAGCGTATAGATGAGGTTTTTGCCCATTAGAATGGGGTTTCTCGCTCTCCATAGCCGCAGCAGAATAGCATAGAAGAGAGGCGATTTAAGGAGTTCTTTGGGGCGATAAGCAGTCAGATAAGCAGTCAACTTGAGCTACAATACGTACCGTGCCCGAAGGAAGTAAACCAAGACCGTTCCACGAACGTTTCGACCTCTCGTTGGGTAATGACGAGGCAAGGCAACGTTTCATAACCCGAATTGGAGATTACATTCTTGTTGGTTTGTTGCAGCGTCGACTGCAAAGTAGTTACCCAGCTACCTTCCGACAAATCTCTGAACACGTAGCTTATAGATTGGGCGTTAGATACGTCATTGGTTCTCACCCTAGCACGTATATGAACGACGATTACCATCGCAGCCTGATGCTATTGGAAGCTGTTTTTGAGATGTTAGAAGGCACAGTATTGGAAGACGAGTTTACTGAGAGAATCAACAACGTAATCCGTGACAGTGAGATTGATTTGGGCATAAGCTGGCAACCCCCCATCTTCGTTCGGGCTGGCGCACGCCTATTGGATGAACGCTTAGTAAATGAACCCTTACGCTGGTTGTCGGAGCCGAGGTACCTGACGGTATTGGAACCTTTTGAAAGAGGGTTGTCGCATTACTTAGAGGATAGGCTCTCTGACACGGTAACGGACATGTACGAGGCTCTTGAAGCTCTGGCGCGTATCGTAACGGGACGGGATAGAGAGTTGTCAGGCAATCGAGAGATGTTCGTGAGCAGGGTTAGGGCTTCAGACTACTATAAGCAGCTACTCAGGGACTACATCACTTACGCCAACCAGTACCGTCACGCAGCACAACAGAACAGACCAAGACCACCGCTATCAGAACCAGAGGTTGAGGCATTCGTCTACCTGACCGGCCTATTCATCCGTCTAGCCATCCGACAGGACTAGCTCCAGACACTGAGGCGTATACGCGGTGCACGGCTCTGTAGTCCTCCGGTTCGGCGTGCCGAACTACGATTTCACGCAAGCTGCTGCCCTTCCTCTCATCCGTTGCTACGCGGCCAGACGATGCGCTGGGCCTCCATCCACCCGGTCACTTCTCAGGCCGCGCGGACGCCCAGTCTAGCTTCTCCCGGCCGCTACAGCCGTCCCGAAATGTCGGCCCGCGCGAACCGTGGGTCTTCTGCCCGGAAAGAATCCGGGTTCGTCCCCCGCGCAAGCGCCAGATGGTAGGTGAAGAGCTGGAGTGGCAGGAGACAGGTGAGCGCCGTGAAGGGCTCCGGGACGGGCGGCACGAGGATCGAGGCCGCGTTCCGTGGAAGCCCCGCCGCTTCATCGGAGACGACCACGCAGGGGGCGCCGATCTCGGAGGCGAGATCAGCGACCTCCAGCGTGCGATCCCGAGCCGTCCCGGAGGGCGCGGCGAGCACGAATAGGTCTTCGTCCTCCACGCACTGGAAAGGCCCGTGCATCAGCGTCTCGGCGGACATGCCCTCGGCCTGGAGGTATGAGGTCTCCTTGATCTTGAGCGCTGTCTCCTCCGCCGTCGCCGCCGACGGGCCGCCTCCGGCCAGCCAGATTCTGCGCCGTCCCACGTGCTCGCGGGCAAGCATCTCCACCGCCGCCTCCGTCCCGAGCGCTTCCCGCAGCGCCGCCGGGATCTCCTCTCGGAGCAGGTCTCCGGGGAGCGTATCCCCGCCGGTGCGGTGAAGACCGATGCTCCCGGCGAGGAGCGCCAACATGGCGACGGATCCCGTATAGCTCACGGTGTGGGCTGAAGACTTCTCCTGCGCCACCGTGATAAACGCGGCGTCCGCACTACCCGCGCCGGAGCCACCTTCGCCCGTGACGAGCGCCGTGCGACACCCAGACTCGCGGGCGCGGGCGAGCGCGGCGGCCGTGTACCGCTTGCTCCCGCGATGGCTCACGGCGACGACGCAATCCCCCGGTCCAAGCGGTGGCCCGTACAGCGCGAAGTCGAAGGAGTGCATCACGCGCACGTCCGGGCCCCCTCCGTAAGCCCGTACTAAATGCTCGCCCGTGCGTGCCGCGTGGAAGGAAGTACCGATCCCGATGATAAAAAGCCGCTCGCAGTCCGCAATCCCGGTCGCGAACTCATCCATCGCCGCCTCGTTGCGCTCCACGACGTGGGCGAACGCTTCGGGCTGCGCCTGGATCGCCTCGTACATGTGGAATGGATGCTCTGTCCGCCTAT
Organism: Rubrobacter sp.; assembly: GCA_013812245.1. Classification (GTDB taxonomy): domain Bacteria; phylum Actinomycetota; class Rubrobacteria; order Rubrobacterales; family Rubrobacteraceae; genus JACDGB01. The sequence goes on along the minus strand of JACCTS010000092.1, from coordinate 24,154 downwards.
CCTCGCTCATGGCACACTCCAGACTGCTTCGGGGTAGATCACTTCTTCCGCCGGGGACGCCTCACCAGTTCGCCGCCGCAATTCGGGCAGACGCGCCGCATCTCTTCCGCGCAGCTTTCACAGAAGGTGCATTCGTGGCTACAGATAAAGGCAGAGCCATCTTCGGCGAGTACGGTCCCGCAACGCTCGCACCCGGCGCGCATCTCAAGGCTCATGGACTTTCCTTCATCCCTGGGTGATCGAGACGTAGCCCGGCTGGGAGGCGACGCGTTCGATCCAGGCCTGCACGGCTGGATAACCCGAGAGATCAAAGCCCCCCTCGTCGGCGACGTGGGTATATGCGTAGAGGGCGATGTCGGCTATCGTGTATCGCCCGCCGACTAAATACTCTCTGTCCTCCAGATGGTCTTCTATCACCCCGAGGGCATCGTAGCCCAGCTTCTGTTTCTGCTCCAGCGCGGCCTGCCGTTCCTCCGTCATCTCCAGACCGAAGACGTGAAGCCAGGCACGCGCCACGGCGATGTTCGGTTCGTGGCTGTACTGTTCGAAGAACATCCACTGCAAGACACGAGTGCGTTCGATCTTCTTCTCGGGGAAGAACTGGATTCCTTCCGCCAGGTAGAACATGATGGCGTTCGACTCGGGCAGGAACTCTCCTTCATCGGTCTCCAGCACCGGGACGCGCCCGTTCGCGTTGATCCCACCCAGGAACTCGGGGGTGTGCGTCTCGCCCCGCGTTATGTCGTACTCGATCCGCTCGAAGGGGATGCCTAGCTGAGAGAGGAGCAACCGAACTTTGTAGCCGTTGCCCGATGGCAGGTAGTCGTGCAGGCGCAGGGTCACGACTCGCCTCCTTCTGGTCCGTAGAAGATCACCCACACCACGAAGTCCTCCGTGAAGTCCTCGAAACGGTGCTCCACGCCAGCCGGCACGAACAGCACGTCGCCGGGCCTAAAGGGATGGCGCTCCGTCCCGTTGACGAACTCGCCCGAACCTTCGACCACCACGTACAGCTCGTCGCGGGTGTGCGGTGTCTGCGGATCGTTGCCGCGTGGCGCGTAGACCTCGACCTCCATAGTGCCGTGCCCGAGAACCTTCACGAACCGCTCTCCATCCGGCCCCGGCAGGTGCTCCATCGCGTCCGCGACCGTCACCCGGTGTCGTCCGCCGGCCTTCGCGGCGTCGCTCATCGAGCCCCCTCTCCGTGGGATGCAAGCCGTCGCCTGAGGTTCTTTTCGACCTCTGGCCACTCGTCGTCTGTGATGCTGTAGTAGGCGGAGTCGCGCGTGGTGCTATCCGGCAGGATCATGTGCTTTCGGAACACGCCCTCGAAACGGGCGGGAAGCGCGGAGATCGCCTCCCTGGAGCGCTCGTTGCGCCGGTCGGTCTTGAACTCAACGCGGATACACTTCAGGCGCTCGAAGGCGTGCCCCAGCATGAGCAGCTTGGCCTCCACGTTGGCCCCGGTCCTCCACCACGAGGGCGAGAGCCAGGTCCAGCCGATCTCCAGTCCCCGGTGTTCGGGCCGGAGCGCCAGGTAGCGGGTGCTGCCTATCGGCGAGCCGGTCATCGCGTCGAGCGTGGCGAAGGTGACCTGCGTGCCTGCCTCCGAAGCTGACAATGCGCTCTCGAACCAAGACCCGAAAGTCTCGCGATCCACTGTCGGGTCCCCCGGCATCCAGCGCCATATGCGCATGTCCTGGGCCGCCTCGAATAGCCCTTCTTCATGGTCCGCCCTCAGCGGCTCCAGAACGACGAGCGATCCTTCGAGCCTGCTGGCTATGTCCCGCCACACATCATACCTCCGGGTCCGACCCTCTTAGCCGGCTGGACCGACGTCCGCTCAGGCACTCTCCGCAGCCTCTTCGCTCACGTACCGCTGCCAGGGCGTCAGGATCTCGCATCCCCCGGCGGTCACCGCGACGGTGTGCTCGTACTGGGCGGAGAGCTTGCCGTCCTCGGTGACGATGGTCCAGCCGTCCTTCATCATCCTGATACCGGGCGTGCCAGCGTTGATCATCGGTTCGATGGTGAACGTCATACCCTCGCGCAAACGCATGCCGTGTCCGCGCTGCCCGAAGTGGTTTATATGGGGCTCTTCGTGCAAATTGCGGCCGACGCCATGTCCCCCGAGTTCCCGCACGATCCCGTATCCGTGGCCCTCCGCGAGCTCCTGGATCGCGGCCCCCACATCCCCGAACCTGTTCCCCGGACGCACCTCGGCCAGCGCCGCCTCCAGGCAATCTCTGGACACCTCCAGCAATTTTTCAGCCTCCGGGGAGACCTTGCCGACGGAGAACGTATAGCAGGTGTCACCGACCCATCCATCCAGAACCGCCCCGATGTCTATGCCGACTACGTCCCCTTCGCGCAGCCTCCTCCGTCCCGGGATACCGTGGACGACCTCCTCGTTGACCGCGGTGCAGATGGTTGCCGGAAACGGCGGCACGGAAGGCGAAGGCCGGTAGCCCTTGTAGACCGTCGCGGCGCCCTCTGAGACGATGAACTTCTCGACGAGGCGATCCAACTCACCCAGCCTGGCTCCGGGACGAACGTGCGGCTGGAGCATGCCAAGCGTGCGGGCGACGAGGTCCCCAGCCCGCCGCATCGCTTCTATCTCACCTTTGCTGCGCAGTACGATCATAAGTATCTCGATTCACCGTAGCACATCACGCCGGGCCGGAAGCCCCGCGCCGGTTGAAATGCTAACGTATCTGGCTGGGTATATGAGGGGCAGGTGAAGATATCAGGAGGAGAGGAGCGACCGAGATGTCGGAGTACAGAACCTCCAACGGGCCGATGGCCTACCGGGACCACGGAGAAGGCTCGAAGGACCCCGTGGTCCTGCTACACGCTTTCCCGCTGAACAGCCGGATGTGGGACCCACAGGTGGAGGTGTTGATGGGTGAACGCCGGATCGTGACGCCAGATTATCCGGGCTTCGGCCGTTCACCCCACACACCCGCCCAGCCGGACGTCCGCTACTACGCCGAAGGGGTCTGCGGCCTCCTCGACCGGCTGGGCCTGGAGCGGGTGGTGCTCGGCGGCCTCTCGATGGGTGGCTACGTGGCCTTCGCGTGCCTCCGGCTCTTCCCGGAGAGAGTGTCCGGCCTCGTGCTCGCCAACACCCGTCCCGACGTGGACTCCGAGGAGATGCGCGAGGGCCGCAAGGAGATGGCCCATCGCGTCTCTCAGGAAGGGGTGGAGGCTCTGATCGAACTGATGATGCCCCGTCTCCTCGCGGAAGAGACGCTGAGGAACGACCCGGAAGTCGTGGAACTTGTGAAGACCATGATCCTGGAGTGCTCCCCTGATGGCGTGGTCGCGGCTCTCGGGGCGATGCGCGATCGCCCGGACTCGACCCTGCTCCTGAAAGAGATTGGAGTCCCCACCCTCGTCATAGGTGGCGCGGAAGACGCCATCTCCACCCCCGATGTCATGGGAGCCATGGCGGAAGAAATACCCGACGCCCGGCACGTCACCCTCGCGGGTGCGGGCCACCTCTCGAACCTGGAAGATTCACAGCGGTTCAACGACGCCCTGGAAGAATTTTTGGCGGACCTGTAACGGGCTCGGGAGGGTCACCCGAGCCTCGGTATTTCGTATAGAATCTGCGTCCGTGAGCACGGTATTACACATCTCGGATCTCCATTTCGGACGCCCCGCGGTCTCCGAACGTCTGGAGTCCCTGAAGATGTTTATCGCCGACACCAGGCCCGACGCGGTGGCGGTCTCGGGCGACCTGACCCAGCAGTGTACGAACGCCGAGTTCGCCAGGGCCCGCGTATATCTGGACAAGATCAAAACCATCTCCCCCTGCATCGTCGTCCCAGGCAACCACGACATCCGGTGGCTCGGGGCCGTGGCGCGCAACCTGGACTTCGCGGGGCTGCTGGGCCGCAAGGCACACGATTTCAAATACTCCAGGTACACACGGCACATATCTCAGGATCTGACACCTTCGCTCGAAGTTCCGGGCGTGGTGATAGCTGGGCTGAACACGGCCCACGGCATAACCCGGGGGTCCCTCACGAAGCGTTTCAAGGACCTCGGGGTCATCGGCTACGTCCGCCGCCGCGACGTCGAGCGGGTCAAGGAAGCCTTCTCTCACGCCGCGCCGGACGCGGTGAGAATGGTCATGATCCACCACAACCCCGTCAGGGGCGCGGTCTCGGGCCGCCACGGCCTCTCCAACACGAGGCAGGCCCTCCACGCTTTCTCCGGCCTCGGCGCGGAGTTGATCCTCTGCGGTCACGACCACCAGGAGGCGGTCCACACGGTGGAAGAGACGGAACCCGGCCTCGTGGTTTCTACCGCCGGTACGATCTCCAACCGCCTGCGTCCCGGACGTGCTTCCAGCTTCAACCTGGTTGACACGGACGAACACAACCTCCGCATCACTACCTACGTCTGGCGAGACCCTGTGGGATTCTTCCCTTCCGGCGAAAGATCGTTCCGCAGAAAAGTGGCGACCGAAGCCTAGCCCACGCTTCACGCCGGGAACGGCTCGCGTCCTGTCGCGCCGGGTATAATCTGCGCGACACCGCCACCGGAAAAGGAGCGCACACAGCACATGTGGAGCAGACTGACCCGCGGCGGCGACGGCTTACCCCGCGAGAAGGTCGACGCCATCGTCCGCCTGATAGACCAGTACCTGTCCGAAGAGGCCAACCTGCGCAACCTCCAGTCCGACAAACAGACCATCCACCCCCGCGACCTCCCGCCCGACAGGCGCGAAGCCCTCATCAACGATATCTTCGAGATCCTCAAAGACGACCGCAATGGATAACCTCAGAAGGGCAAAACCACGTCCGCGAGAGAAATCGCTTGATATAGGGTAGGGGGGTATGTTAGAATGGCGTTCGCAGGCTATCAGAGGCGGACGTTTTGAGCGATTTTCAGTTGGAGAGCATTACCCTTCCGATCTCCGGGATGAGCTGCGCGGCATGCGCGCGGCGGGTCGAGAAGGCGCTCTCGGGCGCCGAGGGCGTCTCCGGGGCGAACGTGAACTTCGCGGCAGAGAAGGCGGCGGTGGATTACGACCCGGCTTCCGTGGAGATGGGGGATCTCACCGGGATCGTCGAGGACGCCGGCTACGGGGTCGAGACGCGCAGGGCGAGCTTCGGCGTAAAGGGTATGTCGTGCGCGAGTTGCGTGGGCCGGGTGGAGAAGGCCCTCGGCAACGTGCCTGGCGCGCTGGACGTCAGCGTTAACCTCGCCACGGAGAAGGCCACCGTCGAGTACGTCTCCGGCGCTGCGGAGAGGGGCGACTTCGAGCGGGCCGTGGAGGCTACGGGCTACGGAGTGGTCGAGACGGGCGGAGAGGCCGAGCAAAACTCGGAGAGCTCGCGCGAGCGAGAGTACAGGGATTTGAGGCGGGATCTCCTGACATCCATCGCCCTCACGGCGCTCGTCATCCTCGGAAGCCTGCCGCACATGCTCGGCTTCATGGTTCCCATACCCGTGGCGTGGCTGAACCTCGGGCTGCTCGTTCTCGCCACGCCGGTACAGTTCTGGGCCGGAAGGCGATTCTACCGGGGTGCGTGGGGCGCCCTGAAGCACGGCGCGGCCGACATGAACACCCTGGTCGTGGTCGGAACGAGCGCCGCCTACCTGTATAGCGCGGCGGCAACGCTCACGCCGGGGCTCTTCACCGGGGCCACGGGCGGACGGGCTGACGTGTACTTCGATACGTCGGCGCTCATCATCACGCTCATACTGCTCGGCCGGTTTCTGGAGACCCGCGCCCGGAGCCGCATGAACGACGCGGTGAAACGTCTCGCCGGATTGCGCGCCGGGACGGCGCGTGTGCTTCAGGACGGCGAGGAGTTGGACGTTCCTGTCGGGGAAGTCGAGGTTGGAGACGTGGTCGTGGTCCGTCCCGGTGAGAAGGTGCCGGTTGATGGTGTGGTTCTCGCGGGGGAGTCGGCGGTGGACGAGGCAATGATCTCGGGCGAGCCCATACCCGTTGAGAAAGGGCCGGGAGATCCGGTGACAGGGGCGACCATGAACACGGCAGGGTCGTTCAGGTTCGAGGCGACCAAAGTTGGCAAAGACACGGTTCTCTCCAGGATCATGGACATGGTCGAGCAGGCCCAGGGCTCGAAAGCCCCCATACAGCGGATGGCGGACAGGATCAGCGGCGTCTTCGTGCCGGTGGTGATGGCGGTGGCGCTCGTTACCTTCCTCGTGTGGTTCCTCTTCGGGCCGGAGCCGGCGTTCACGCTCGCGCTCCTCAACTTCGTGGCGGTGCTCATCGTCGCCTGTCCGTGCGCTATGGGCCTGGCGACGCCGACCTCGATCATGGTGGGCACCGGCCGTGGGGCCGAGTCCGGTATCCTCATAAAAGGCGGCGAAGCCCTCGAAGCCGCCCACCGGCTCGACACCATCGTCCTCGACAAGACCGGCACCCTTACGAAAGGCGAGCCGGAACTGACCGACGTGATCTCCACGAACGGCCTCTCAGAAAACGAACTCCTGCGCCTGATCGCTTCGGCCGAGCGCGGCTCCGAGCATCCGCTGGGCGAGGCCATCGTCCGGGGCGCGAAGGGACGCGGACTGGACCTCTCCGAAGCGGAAGGTTTCCGCGCGATTGGCGGAAGCGGCGTCGAGGCGCGGGTTGAGGGTCGCACGATCCTCGTAGGCACGGGCCGCTTCCTCGCGGAGTCCGGCGTGGAGGAGAACGGCCTCGCACCATGTGCCGGGGATCTGGCACAAATCGGCAAGACGGCGATGCTCGTCGCGGTGGACGGAGAGCCGGCGGGGCTCGTCGCTGTGGCCGACACCGTTAGGGAGGAGAGCCGTGAGGCGGTCGCGTCGCTGCGCCGGATGGGGCTTGAGGTCGCCATGATCACCGGCGACAACCGCCGCACCGCAGAATCCGTCGCTGGCGAACTTGGCATCGCCCGCGTGCTCGCGGAGGTGCTGCCGGAAGACAAGGCCGCGGAAGTCGGGCGTCTACAGAAGGAAGGTAAAGTCGTCGGCATGGTAGGGGACGGTATAAACGATGCGCCGGCTCTGGCCCAGGCAGACGTGGGCATCGCCATAGGAACCGGCACGGACGTGGCGATGGAGGCCGCCGACCTCACTCTGATAAGCGGCGACGTACGAGGCGTGGCGCGGGCTGTCGAACTCTCGAAGGCGACCGTGCGGAACATACGTCAGAACCTCTTCTGGGCGTTCGCGTACAACGTCGCCCTGATCCCGGTCGCCGCCGGCGTCCTGTATCCCGTCTTCGCAGGCGGCAGCGTACCGGAGGTTTTGCGTCCGTTCCTCGGCGAGTACGGTTTCCTGAACCCCGTGCTCGCGGCGGCGGCGATGGCGCTCTCGTCCGTGACGGTGGTTGGCAACGCGTTGAGGCTGAAGAGAAAGGAGATCCGGTAGTGGAGAACCTGGAACAGACCGCCCACGGCTACATCGAGGCCGGAGACAAGGAGAAGCTGCGCAATCGCCTGCGCCGCATAGAGGGACAGGTGCGGGGCGTGCAGCGCATGGTGGACGAGGAGGCGTATTGCGTAGACGTGCTCACCCAGATCTCCAGCGTAGTCTCCGCCCTGGAGAAGGTCGGTTCGCTCGTCCTCAAAGACCACGTACAGCATTGCGTGCGCGAATCAATCGAGAGTGGTGGCAGCGACGCCGACGAGAAGATCGAAGAGTTGATGGCCGCCGTCGAACGCTTTCTGAAAGTCTAGAGGAGAAACCGTGACCGAAACGAAGCTCAACGTACCGGACATGAGCTGCGCCCATTGCAAGGCAGCCGTGGAAGACTCGCTGAACGCCCTCGACGGTGTCGCAAGCTCGCACGCCGATTTCGAGAAGGGCATCGTCGAGATCATCCACGACGAAAAGCAGGCGGGGCCCGAAGAACTAGAACGCGCCATACAATCCGCAGGCTACACGGTAGCGTCCTGATCGAAGGTCCCGGCATCTCCTCTCCGATGACACCCGGCAGGCTCCCGGCCATCCTCCTCGTGGTTGCCTTCCTCACCTGCCACGGACTCTTCGGGGCTGCGCACCAGGCTTTCACGGCTGCACCTGGGTCTCACAGCGGCCATACGTCTGCGCACATGCAGATGAACGGCCCCTTAGAAGATCACGACGATCACCAATCCGGCCATCAAGATGCCGGACACCCCGCTGGAAGCACGGAGTACGCCGCCGTCCTGGTCACGGTCCTCCTGGGAGTGACGCTCGGTCTGCTGCTCGGCGCCCGGCCATGGAACGCGTCGAGCATCCTCCGGCCTGTCAGGCGAAATCTTCGTGTCGCCAGCATCGGCCTCCATCCTCCACGGGGACCGACACTCCCAACCTTGCAGGTTTTTCGTCTCTGAGCATCTCTGGAACCGAACGAACAGATTTCGACTTCAGAGAAAGGAATACACATGAAGAAGTATGTCGGGCTCGCCCTGGCCGCGCTGACGCTGGCCTCCTGCGGAGCATCCACAGGGTCTGGCGACTCAGGCTCGGGCGAAGGGATGAAAGGCATGGACCACGAAGGGATGAAAGGCGATAAAAAGTCCGGCGGCATGAAGGGCATGGGCCACGATGGCACGAGCTCCGGGATGGCGATGAATGATGGCGAGTATTCCGACAGGGCGTTCATAGACGGCATGGTTCTTCATCATCAGGGTGCCGTGGAGATGGCGCAGGTGGCGCTGAAGAACGCCGAACACGAGGAGATCGCCACGCTCTCCGAGAACATCATCTCCACCCAGCAGGCCGAGATCAAAGAGCTGAAGGCCATCAAGAAGAGCGAGTTCGGCACCTCCAGCATACCCATGAAGATGAGCCCTGAGCAGATGGACGGCATGGGCATGATGATGGACCCGGACAAGCTCGCGGACCAGAAGCCGTTCGACAAGGCGTTTATTGAGGCCATGATCCCACACCACCAATCGGCCATCGAGATGTCCAGAACTGCCTCCGGGCAAAGCAACAACCCCGACATCCAAAGCCTCGCCGAGAATATTGTCACCGCCCAGGAAAAAGAGATCGAACAGATGCAATCCTGGCGGAAGGAATGGTACCCGAAAGGCTAGCGAGCAACGTCCGAAGTGGACTTCGGAGGCCGCATCAGTTCTCAGGTGCGGCTTCTTTACATATACCCCATGGGGGTATATTATATTGCCGTTCGTCTGTTTCCGAAAGGAGTGGTTGTGGTCTCAAAAGGCTCTTCGTTGAACAGAACGGCGTTCAGCGCGACGGCGCACTGTCTGACGGGATGTGCGATTGGCGAGGTGCTGGGAATGGTGATCGGCACGGCGCTCGGATGGAGTAACTTCGCCACCATCGTGCTGGCGATTGTACTGGCGTTCTTCTTCGGATATTCGCTGACCTCCCTTCCGCTCCTGAGATCCGGCATGGCGCTCTCCACGGTGTTGCCGCTGGCGTTCGCCTCGGACACGTTTTCCATCGCGATCATGGAGATCGTGGATAACCTGGTCATGGTCGTCATTCCCGGCGCGATGCACGCGGGGCTGGGGAGCCTCCTCTTCTGGGGGAGCCTGATGTTCGCGCTCGCGGTCGCCTTCGTGGCGGCGTTCCCGGTGAACCGCTACCTCATCGCCCGCGGTAAGGGACACGCCGTGATCCACGAGCACCACGGACACTGAGCGCCTCCCCGCCGCTATCCTGGTTTGCGAGCGGCAACCCGTTCCACGATACCCAGCTTCGAGCGTTCGATGGCCCCAATCTGAAAGCCGCGTTCGCGCAGGTGGAGCAGGGGTTCGCGCAGCAGATGGTCGGCCTGGAAGCGGATCGAAAGCGGTTCGAGCGCCCGCTGTAGTGCGCGCACGGGGAGAAGCGGGCTACGGACGTGCTCCAGAAGCAGGAGCCGGCCGCCAGGACGAAGCACCCGGTGGGCCTCGGCCACGGCCAGGGCGGGGTCAGGAATAGTGCAGAGCGCGAGGGTGAAGACCACGGTGTCGAAGCTCGCGTCCGGGAAGTCCAGGCGCTGGGCGTCCCCGGAGCGCAGGTCGGCTTTCATGCCCAACCTGTCGGCGCGATCCCGGGCGATGCCGAGCATTTCAGGGCTCAATTCGACGCCCGTAAATCGTACTCTCGCCGGGTAGAAAGGCAGGTTCCTGCCCGTCCCACACGCCAACTCCAGCACATCGCCGCTGGCACGGGAGCAGACCCACTCGCGGCCTTCGCCGAAGAATAGCCTCTCGAAGACCTTGATGGCCTTGTCGTAGCGGGCGGCCTCCCGATCATAGATACGCCGGACGCGCCTGGTGGCGTCTTCCATGCGGGCATTGTCTCCCAATGGGGGTCTCCCCGCCAGAGAATGATCGTCCCGATGGTACGGGAAAGGCGCGCCGGAGATTCCAGCGCGCCTTCGTGTGTCCGATCTCCGCCGGGTTATCTGGTTACCGGCTTGGGGTCTGGCTCCCCGAACCGCCTAGCTCGCCGCGCTCGACGATTCCGGCGAAGTTCTGGAGATCTTCCCGAGTGCTCTTCTCCGGGTCGGAGAGCACGTTCGCCACGATCTCTCCCACCTTGCCACCGGGGGGATCGGCGTAGTTCATCGTCACCTCGATACGGGTCCGGTCGGGGAGTAGCTCTTCGAAGCGGACCTCGCCGCTGGTCATGACATCGCCATCGACCGAGTTCCATCCGATACCACGCGAGGGATCCAGTTCCGTCGTCTTGGCGTCGAACTCTACGCTCTTGCCCAGAGGACCCTTCACCTGCCAGTGGCTGGTGTCCTGGCCCGTCATCCGAACGTCCTCTATGTTGCTCATGAACTTCGGGAAGTTCTCGAAATTCGACCAGTAGGTGAAGACATCCTGAAGCGGAGCCTGCACTTCTACGCTTTCATGTACGCGTTGTGCCAAAGCTTCTCCTTTTCTAGTTTGCAACCTTGTAGCCCCTTACGTTATCAGCCATCAGACGACTGCCAGTGAATGTGCGTACAAGGGTGTCTCGCCGCACGATCATCCTTTCGAAAGCAGAGTTTCCGCCTATCCGGCATCCTTCTGCCGTCGGCTGGATTTCGCAGTTGTGTCCACGTATCACACTCTCCGGCTCACCCTGAAGAATGGACCAGAATCGCACTGATAACACCGTTTCTCTTCTCAAGAGTACGGCCCCGCCAAATCGAGATCGGCGGAACCGTATGAACTATCAGTGGTTTTCGGGCGTCTAAGTTCTGCGTTTCAGGAGCCAGAAGACGAGGACCAGCACGCCGATACCAGCCGCCAGCGGCACGACGCGCTTCAGGACGGCGTCGCGGCTGGCTTCGCCGAGATCCAAAGGCTCCACATCGTGGTCCTGCTGGATGACCCTGCGCTTCGGCTTCTCTTCATCTCCCTCCGACTCTTCCGCGCCGGAACCGTTCGCGCTTACTGTCTCTTCAGCCTCTTCAGCTTCAGCGGCCGATTCAGCTTCGGCGGTTTCTTCCGGCTCGGCGGCTTCTTCCGGCCTTTTCTTCTCGTTTTCGCCCATAATCTCCTTCTCCAGACACTCGGCAAACTGGTTGATGAGCTTGGTCGCCACCTCTTGCTGTACGCCCCGTCCGAACTGGGCGGCCCTGCCCGTGAGGTGCATGTCCGTCTCAACGTGCACTTTCGTACCGCCGTCCTCCTCGCTCAGGACGGAGGTGATGGTGGCGGAGGCCGTACCCTGCCCGCGGGCGTCCTTGCCGTCGGCTTTGAGGACGGCGCGGCGTGCCTCCTCGTCTGTCTCCTCGAAGCTCACCGTGCCGTTGTACTCTTGGGTGACGGGGCCGAGACGAACCGTCATCGTCCCCCTGTACTCGTCGCCGGATTCCTCTTGAAGGGCGGCGCCGGGGAGGCACGGCGTGATCCTCTCCAGGTCGAGCAGGGTCTCCCACGCATGCTCGACGGACGCCTCCACCGTGAACTCGTTCTCTATCTTCACTGGCGTCCCTCTCTAGAAGAGTTCCCGCTCCAGGCAGTCGGCGAAGCGGCCCATGATCTTGCTGGCAACATCTTTGTGCATGCCCCTTCCAAACTGGGCGACCTTTCCGGTGAGCTGCATGTCCGTCTCGACGTGTACGTGGACGCTGCCGTTGCCCTCGTCGTTCAGGGTGGAGGTGATGGTGGCAGATGCCGTTCCCTGCCCCCTGGCGTCCTTGCCGTCGGCCCGGATCACGGCGCGGTGAGCGCTCTCGTCGGCGTCCTCGATCTTGACGGTCCCGTTGTACTTCTGGGTGACGGGACCCATCTTGACGGTCATCGTACCCTCGTACTCATCGCCGACCTCGGCCGTCAACTGCGCACCCGGAAGACATGGCGTCACCCGCTCCAGGTCGTTCATCGCCTTCCACGCTTCGTCTATCGAAGTGTTGACCGTAAACTCGTTCTCTAGCTTCATCGTCTAGCCTCCTTCTGGCTCGTCTCGCTCACCGGGGCTGCGCGCCTCCAGGCGCCGCAGGTCTTCCACGGTGTCCACGTCGGCGGGATCTGCTACGTCATCGCATGGCACCTCCGTCACCAAATCCTTATGTTCCCTCAAGAACCTCCTCGCCCCCTCGTCCCCCGACAACTCCACTTCGAGCATCGGCCACACGCCTCGGGAGAAAAGCACCGGGTTGCGCAGCCTCCCGCCGTAGGTGGCGGCGGCAACTTCCGTGCCCCTCTCGAAGGCACGGACGAGACGTGCCACAGCCGCCGCGCCGACCAGCGGCTGATCCCCGAGCAAGATGACCGCCGCCCGTGCGTCCGGCGCGCACGCCGAAAGCCCTCGCTTCACCGAGGTCGAGATACCCTCTTCCCACTTCGGGTTTCCAGCGATGCGGGCTCCGTAGAGCGAACATACGCGGCGCAGCCTTTCCCCTTCGTCTCTGGCAGACTTACCTAATACCACGATTATCTCATCCACCGGTGCTCCGCGCAGTTCGGAGAGCACTGCCTCTACAAGCGGGTGCCCCCGGTACGGCGCGAGGAGCTTCCCGCCCCCGAACCTGCTCCCCGCTCCGGCGGCGAGCAGAATCGCCGACACCCCACTATGCAACGACGTTTCGCCAGTGGGCGAGGGCCTGCTCGTAATCTTTGGGGGTGTCTACATCCGGTGGCAGAGCGGCGTCCAGCTCGATCTCATGGACTCTCTCCGGGTAAGCCTCGATGAGCTTCCATACCGCCTTGTCACCGTGCAGTCCGCGCAGTTCCCCGAAGGCTTCCCGAGAGAAGATGAACGGGTGCCCGGGCTCCCCCCGATAAGAAGTGACGGATGCCCAACTCCGCTCCCGCCGCCATTCAGAGAGCGCGAGGTCTATGAACTCCGATCTCACGCCCGGCTGGTCGCCGAGGAGCAGCATGAGAGCTTCGCAGCCTTCCCCGGCGGCATCCATACCGGCCAGCAGCGAGGACGCGCAGCCGGTTCCGTAGGCCGTGTTGTCCACGACTCTTGCCCGCCCGAAGGCCACGGAGTCTCGCAGCTCTTCCGATGCCCGTCCCAGCACGACCACGACTCTGTCCAGCGCCGAAGAGTTGGCGTTCCCCACCACCTGGCCCAGCAGGGTAGTGTCCCCGAACGGGAGGAGCTGCTTGGGCGCCCCGAACCGGCTGGACTTCCCGGCCCCGAGCACCACCCCGACGACGACGCTCACCGGGCTGAAACCGCAGCCCTCACGTACCTCTCCGGCTCTTTCTCGAAGGTCTGCTTGCAACCGGAGCAGCAGAAGTAATGAGTCTCTCCGTCATGCTCGCTCGTATGCCGGGCTGCTGCGGTCTCGACCGACATTCCGCACACCGGGTCCACGGCCTCAGGGGAACGTCTTGGGGCATCTTCCGGTTCGCCGGCTGCTGGTGGCCGGAGCTTCGTGTGCAGGGAGAAGATTTCGGCCATGATGGAGAGCGAGATGCCCTCCTGCCCACCAGCCCCCACCGGCAGCCCCGCCGGTGAACGCACGACCGACAGCGCCCCGTCCTCCAGCTCTCGATTCCGCAACTCGCCCAGAACCCGTCCCGCCCGGCGCGCGCTCGCCACCAGCCCCACGTAGGGCAGCCCGAGTTTCACCCCCGCCTCGACCGCGTTCTCGTCGAATCCTCCGAAGGAAGCCACGACCATCCAGGTGTCCCGCGGGTACGGGACCGCCTCGGTGGTGAGTTCGGCGATGTCGTCCACGCGGACCAGCCTGAAGCCCAGGGGCGGGGCTATGGCGGCGAGCGTGGCGGCCACGGGAGAGTCGCCGGCGACAACGAGGGTCGGGCGGGGCAGGAACGGCTCGACGTAGAGATCGGCGGTGCCCTCGCTCGCACAGGTCATCCTGGTCGTGCGAACGCCGGGCTGGGTGGCGGCGGTGTCCGGCGTGATCCTGACGAACCGCGGTTCCCCTTCCTCCAACGCGGCAAGCGCCTCCCGGCGGGCCGTCGGGCCGATGCACCCGCCCCCGACCCAGCCCTCGATGGTCCCGTTGGGGTGGACCACCGCCCGGTCCCCAACCCGCGCCGAGGTCGCGGGCTCCGTGCGTACGACCGTGACCAGCGCGAAGGGACGCTCGCCGCCCGCGAGATCCCCCACCCGCCGCAACGATTCGGCGCGGCGGGCTAGGAAGTTGGACTCCTTGCGGAGCATCAGGCGTCAACCCCGTTCTCCCGCAGGGCGGCCCACACCCTGGCCGGCGTCAACGGCATATCCAGGTGCCGCACCCCGTAAGGCGAGAGCGCGTCCACCACGGCGTTGACCACCGCCGGCGGAGAACCCACGGTCGGGGACTCGGCGACGCCGCGGGCTCCCAGGGGATGGTGCGTTGAGGGTGTGACGATCTCGCCTAGCTCGTAGCTCGGGGCCTCCATCGAGGTGAGCATCAGGTAGTCCATGAAGCTGCTGTTGAGATGATTGCCTTCCTCATCGAACTCTATGACCTCCATCAGGGCCGTGCCGATCCCGGAGGCTAGGCCGCCGTGCATCTGGCCCTCCACTATCATCGGGTTGATCCTCACCCCACAGTCGTCCACCGCGATGAACCGCTTAACCTCGACCTGCCCGGTGCCCCTGTCTATCTCGACCACGCATATGTACGCCCCGAACGGGTACGTCATCTCCGGCGGGTCGTAGTAGGTGACGCCTTCGAGACCGGCCTCCTCGCCGTCGGGGACGTTGGTGTAGGCGGCGAAGGAGACCTCCTCCATCGTCGCGCCCCGGTCAGGGGAACCCTTGACCTGGAAGCGCTCTCCCGTCCACTCCATGTCTTCGGCGGAAGCTTCGAGCATGTGCGCGGCGATCTTCTTTCCCTTCTCCCTCACCTTGCGCGAGACGATGGCCGTCGCCGCACCGCACACCGGCGTCGAGCGGCTCGCGTACGTTCCGAGTCCGAACGGCGTGTTGTCCGTGTCGCCCTCGCGCACCTCCACGTTCTCAGCTGGGATGCCGAGCTCTCCGGCCACGATCTGGGCGAACGTAGTCTCGTGCCCCTGCCCTTGTGACTTGACGCCAAGTTTGAGAATCGCCTTTCCCGTAGGATGGAGACGCAGCTCGGCGGAGTCGAACATCTCGATGCCGGCGATGTGGCACTTCTTTCCCGGCCCGGCGCCCACGATCTCCGTGAACGTCGAGAACCCGATGCCCATTATGCGGCCCTCTTCGCGAGCCTTTTTCTGTTCCTCCAGCAACTCCTCGTAGCCCGCTATTCGCAATGCCTCATCGAGACCGGCATCATAATCTCCGCCGTCGTATTCCCAGCCCATTACCGAGACGTAGGGCATCTGCTCTTTCTTGACGAAGTTCTTGCGCCGCAGCTCTACCGGATCCATCTCGAGCTCGTCCGCCAGCACGTCCATCGTGCGTTCCATGAGGTAGATGGCCTCTGTGACCCTGAATGAACAGCGGTAGGCGATGCCGCCAGGGGCTTTGTTGGAGTAGACGCCAGTAGCTGCAGCGTACGCTGCAGGCACGTCGTAACAGCTCGTGAAGATCGGGAAAAAGCCGGTTGGGTACTGCTCGCCAGGCTGGGCGTGGGCGTCGAAGGCGCCGTGGTCGGCGAGGATGGTGGAGCGGACGCCCAGGATCTCGCCGTCGCTGGTGGCGGCTATTTCGCCGGTCATGTGGTAGTCGCGGGCGAAGGAGGTACTCATCAGGTTGTCGGAGCGGCTCTCCATCCATTTCACGGGCTGACCGAGGATGAGCGAGGCGACGGCAGCGCAGACGTAGCCAGGGTAGATCGGAACCTTGTTCCCGAACCCGCCGCCGATGTCGGGGGAGATTATCCGGATCTGGTGTTCTGGAAGTCCTGAAACCATAGCGAACAGCGTCCGGTGGGCGTGTGGCGCCTGCGAGGTCATGTGGAGAGTCATCTTGCCGGTGGAGACGTCGTAGTCCGCCACCGCCCCGCACGTCTCCATCGGCGCCGGATGGCAGCGCGGATAGAACATATCTTGGCTGACGGTGACCTCGGCCCGCTCGAAAGCGCGTTGGGTCGCCTCTTTGTCCCCGGCGTCCCAGGAGAAGATGCGGTTGTCTTCCTTTCCCTCCTTGTCGTCCCGGATGATGGGGGCACCCTCTTCGAGCGCCTTGCGAGAATCTACTATGACCTCGAGTGGCTCGTAGTCCACGTCTATTAGTTCCAGGGCGTCCTGGGCCACGTACTTATCGTCGGCGACGACGAAGGCGACCTCCTGACCCTGGAAACGCACCTTGTCGGTGGCGAGCACGGCCTGGGTATCGCCAGCGAGGGTCGGCATCCAGGCGAGGCCCTGCGCCGCGAGATCCTCGCCCGTGATGACGGCGTGTACCCCTTCGAGTTCCAGGGCGGCGGAGGTGTCTATGTTGTTGATCCTGGCGTGGGCGAAGGGGCTTCGCAGGATGGCGGAGTGGAGCATGCTCGGAAGCCGCACGTCGTCCACGTAGTTTCCCTTGCCCCGGATGAAGCGCCCGTCCTCCTTGCGCAGCATCCGGTCGCCCATGGTGTGCCTGGAGTCCGTCTCCATTACACGCTCACCCCTTCCCTGCTGTTCGCCGCCCACTGGACAGCCTTGATGATGTTCTCGTAGCCGGTGCAGCGGCAGAGGTTGCCTGAGATGGCTTCCCGGATCTCCGCTTCCGTTGGGTCCGGGTTATTCTCCAGAAAGGCGGTGGCGGTCAGGATCATGCCCGGCGTACAGAAGCCGCATTGCAGGCCGTGCTCCTGGCGGAACCCTTCCTGCATCGGCGTCAACTCCGTCCCGCTCCAGATACCCTCGATGGTCGTGACCTCGTGCCCGTTGGCCCGCACGGCGAGCACCGTGCAAGACTTGACCGGCTCGCCGTCCAACTGCACCGTACACGCCCCGCAGTTCGACGTGTCGCACGACCAGTGCGTCCCCGTAAGCTCCAGCACGTCCCTGACGAAGTGGACCAAGAGCAATCGCGGCTCGACGTCCGCCTCGCGCGTTTGCCCGTTGACGTTCATGCTTATGCGCACTACGCTCCTCCTCCCGCGCGCTCGACGGCCTTCTCCAGAGCCCGCACGACGAGAACCTTCACCAGGTCCCGCTTGTACTCGACCGGGCCGCGGGCATCCTCGGACGGCTCGCTCTCTTCCGCCGCCCGCTCCCCTGCCCGTTTATATAGCTCCATGTTCGGGCGCTGACCTTCCAGGATCTCTTCCGCGCCGCGGGCCCGGAGCGTCTGGCCGCCAACGGCGCACATCCCGATACCGGCGTCTCTTATCTCCCCGTCGCTGATATTCAGGGCGACGCCGATGGCCGCCGAAGCGTAGTCGCCGGTCCGGCGTTTGACCTTGGTGTAGGCGCTCCCCTGCGGAGCGCGCAGGATGCGGGCTCCCACGATGATCTCGGCCGGATCCAGGACCGTCTCGAAGGGGCCGGTTTGTAGCTCGTCTATGGGGATGGTCCGTTCGCCACCGGGACCGCGCGCCACGACCTCGCAGCCCAGGGCCATGAACGCCGCAGGGAGATCCTCAGCCGGGTCCCCGTGGGCGAGGGAGCCGCCGACGGTGCCCATGTTTCGGACCAGAGGGTCGGCGATCATGGTCTCCGCGTCCCAGAGGATCGGGTACCGTTCCCTCACCACCTCCGAGTCCAGGACGTCCTGGTGCCGGGCGAGGGCGCCTATCTCGAGCGCCCCGTCCTCTTCCCTGATGTAACGTAGCTCGCCGTCCAGCTCATGGATGTCTATGAGCGTCTCCGGGAAGGCCAGCCGGAGCTTCATCATCGGGATCAGGCTGTGCCCGCCAGCCAGGAGCCGGGCCTCCGGGCCGTGCCGCTCCAGCAGCCTTATGGCCTCCTCGACCGAGGCCGCCACTTCATAATCGAACCGCGCCGGTACTTGCAACGCCGCCCTCCCTTCCCCAAAAGGCCATGTGTCGTCAGGTCCCCACCGGACAACATCTGATACATGCAGCAGTATATCAGAGACGCGAAACCCGATGCTTCGCACGAAGCTCCGTGGACGACGAACCCGCGAACCGCCAGACGTTGCGCGGTATGCTGGAGAAGGAAGGCTTCGGGGTAGCGGAGGCTGAGAACGGGCGCGTGGCGCTGGAGAGCCTGGACCGGATGCGGCCATCGGCGATCCTGCTGGACCTGATGAGCCCGAGATGGACGGGTTCGAGTTCGTCGCCAACCTGCGCAACCGCGAGGAGTGGCGCAACCTCCCCGTCGTCGTCGTAACCGCGAAGGACATCACGCGGGAGGACCGGATGCGTCTCGACGGCTACGTGACGGGGATAATCCAGAAGGGCTCGCAGGGTCGTGAGGAATTGCTGGCGGAGGTTTCGGATCTGGTCCGAGACCTCCGCGTCCGCAAGGGATAAACGAAACGGGGGACTGATGCCCAGGGTACTCTTGGTAGAGGACAATGAGATGAATAGGGACATGCTCTCACGGCGCCTGATCCGCAAGAAATACGAGGTGCTGGTAGCCGTAGACGGCGAGGAGGGCGTCTCGATGGCCCGCTCCGAGGCACCCGACCTGATCCTGATGGACATGAGCCTACCCGTGATCGACGGCTGGGAGGCGACACGCCGGCTCAAGGTTAGCCCCGAGACGCAGGCCATCCCGGTCATCGCCCTCACCGCCCACGCGATGGCGGGCGACAGGGAGAAGGCACTTGAGGCCGGCTGCGATGACTACGATACGAAGCCCATCGAGCTCCCCCGCCTGCTGGGCAAGATGGAGGCGCTCCTGAGCGAGAACGGGGTCGCGGCCCCGTGAACCGTCCTCCGGCGGACGATCGGACCCACAGGGCCTTCCTGGCCAACCTTCGCCACGAGCTAAGGACGCCGCTCAACGCCGTCATCGGATACAGCGAGATGCTGCTCGAAGACGTTGCTGACGGGGGACCTGAGGAGCTCTCATCCGACCTGGAGAAGATAAATGCCGCCAGCGTCCAGCTTCTCTCGCTCGTCAACGATGCCCTTGATCCCGCCAGAGTCGCCGCTGTCGAGACCGGCGCGGATCTCGAAAGCCTCGGGGTCAGGCTGCGTCACGACCTCAGGACGCCCATCACCGCTGTAGTCGGCTACAGCGAGATGCTGCTCGAAGAGGCCGAAGACCTCGGGGCCGAGGACGCTGTTCTGGACCTTCAAAAGATCCACTCCTCGGCCGAGCGGTTCCTCTTCCTCATAGACGACGTCGCGGACTTCTCGAAGATAGAGGCGGGCGAAGTTACGTCCCATCTCGGAGCCACGGAGACATCGGACATGATCCGGGCCGCTGTAACCACCGGAGAGACGCCGCGCGAAGACGGCGAAATCCGGGCGGACGGGAATCCGTTGCTCATAGTGAACGACAACGAGGTCAACCGCGACGTGCTCGCACGCCAACTGAAACGTCAGGGGCACGTCACCTTCGGCGCGGAGAACGGGCGCCAGGCATTGGAGATGGTCAGGGAGCGGGAGTTCGACCTGATGCTCCTCGACATCGTGATGCCTGAGATGAACGGCTACGAGGTGCTGCGACATCTCAAGGCCGACGCCCGGCTACGGGACATCCCGGTCATCATGATCTCCGCCCTCGACGAGATAGAGACGTGCGTGCGGTGCATCGCGATGGGCGCTGAAGACTATCTGCAAAAGCCCTTCGACCCGGTCCTGTTGCGGGCCAGAATCGGGGCCTCCCTGGATAAGAAGCGCCTGCGCGACGCTGAGGTCGAGTACCTGCGAAACGTGGACCAGGTGACGGCCGCTGCTGCTGCGGTCGAAACCGGAGAGTTCGACCCCGAAGCGATAGGGCAGGTCGCAAAGCGTCCTGACGAGTTGGGTCAACTGGCGCGGGTCTTCCAGCGGATGGCGCGCGAGGTGCGGGCGCGTGAGCAGCGCCTCAAGCAGGAGGTGCGCCAGCTCCGCATCGAGATCGACGAGACCAGGACCGCCCGGCAGGTCGCGGAGATCACCGAGACAGACTACTTCCAGGATTTGCAGAAGAAGGTGGATAAGCTACGCTTTCGCGCGGACAAGCCGTAACCCACGACGGAAAGAGGGCCGAGAATGTCCAGGATCATCTCCATCCACTCGTTCCGTGGCGGGACGGGCAAGTCCAATACGACGGCAAACGTGGCCGCGCTGCTGGCGACCGAGGGGCGGCGCGTCGGCGTCGTTGACACGGACATTCAGTCGCCGGGCATCCACATCCTGTTCGGCCTGGATCAGGAGACGTTGGATCACACCCTCAACGATTATCTGTGGGGCAGATGCTCAATAGAGGAGGCCGCCCACGACGTGACCCACGAGGACGTGGACGGAGGACGCGTCTTCCTGATCCCGTCGAGCATCAAACCGGCGGATATAGCCCGCGTCATGCACGACGGCTACGACGTGGGCTTGCTCAACGAGGGTTTTCGCGATGTGATCGAGAAGCTCGACCTCGACGCGCTACTGCTCGACACCCATCCGGGGCTGAACGAAGAGACACTGCTCTCTCTCGCCATGTCCAACGCGCTGGCTATCGTCATGCGTCCCGACCAGCAGGACTACGAGGGCACGAGCGTCACCGTCTCCGTGGCGCGCAAGCTCAGGGTGCCGCGCATGATGCTGGTCGTCAACAAGACGCCGCCGGTCTTCGATTTCGGCGAGGTAGAGCAGCGTGTCGAGAAGGCCTACGACTGTGAGGTGGCGGCCGTGCTGCCCCACTCCGACGAGTTGATGGTCCTTTCGAGCGAGGGCGTCTTCGCGCTACGTTATCCGGCTCATGAGGTGACCGGGCTGTACCGGCAGGTCGCGACAAGCCTGATGGCGTAGAGAAGCCTTCTGGCATGTCTTTCGACGACGAATTCGGCGGCCTGATCGACCGCGAGTCGGTGCTCGCCGGTGGTGTACCGGCCAAACGCGCCAACACCGTGCTGTTCCTGATCGAGAACCGTACCGCTCACCTGATGTCGCGGTCTCGGCAGGCGGTCGAGCCTTTCCTCTCGCAGGAAACCGTGGAGAACCGAGATCTCGCGTTCCTCGAAGCCTTCGCCCAGGGTGACGAGCCACCCCTGCGGCCGAAGATTCAGGACCTGGAAAGGTACGCTCCGCAGTGGACGTCTTTGATCCCAAGGAACCCAAGAATACAGGCGGCGATCGCGCATCGCCTGGGAGAGAAGTACGAGGTCACCCGCGATGCGGCGCCGGACATCAGGGAGGCGCTCGGCCTCGATGATGAGGCCGTACAACAATCCTACCAGCGTCTGTACCGTCAGCCGCTTGAGGGAATCTTCGCGGAACGCACGACCTCGGGTGACCGGCTACGCTGGGCGTGGGCTTCGCTCGCCGGATGGCTGGAGAACCTGCCGCCCTTCTGGACAGCATACTCCCTGACCCTCACAGAGACGATGGGCATGACCATCCTGGCTCTACCCATCGCCCTGGCAGGCATCGGTCCGTTGCCCGGTCTGGTGTTGCTCGTCGCGTTCGGCCTGGTCAACGTGCTGACCATCGCCTTCGTGTCCGAGGCTGTCTCCCGTAGCGGCACTATCCGTTACGGCAGCGGTTTTATCGGGAGGGTGGTAAACGACTACCTCGGGAGCACCGGCTCGACTATTCTCTCACTGGGAATCTTTATCCTCTGTTTCCTGGTACTTCAGGCTTTCTATCTCGGCTTCTCCAGCGCTCTGCAGGGGGCCACGCACGTACCGGCGTTTCTCTGGATCGCGTTGTTATTCCTCGTCGGTGTCTACTTCCTGAGACGAGAATCACTCAGCGCCACGGTCGCCTTTGCGCTGATGGTCGGGGCGGTCAACGTAGTCCTCATCCTTATACTCTCATTGGTCGCCTTCACCCACGTGAAAACGGCGAACCTGTTCCACGCGGACGTGCCGTTTCTCGACGGTCGGCCTTTTGATCCCAAGCTTCTCGGGCTGGTCTTCGGCGTCGTTCTCGCTGCCTACTTCGGGCATCTTTCGGTGAGCACCTGCGCCCGGGTCGTGCTCCAGCGTGACCCGAGTTCTCGGTCCCTGATCTGGGGCACAGCCGCCGCGCAGGCGACCGCCATCTTTCTGTACTGTGTCTTCGTGCTAGCGGTCAACGGGGCCATCGCCCCACAAGTTATGTCCAGCCAGCAGGGCACCGCTCTGGTACCGCTGGCGGCTC
The DNA here is from genome assembly GCA_013812245.1 of Rubrobacter sp. Taxonomy (GTDB): domain Bacteria; phylum Actinomycetota; class Rubrobacteria; order Rubrobacterales; family Rubrobacteraceae; genus JACDGB01. The sequence continues at coordinate 1,683 of JACCTS010000092.1, read as the reverse complement.
AGATCGGTCCAATCATCTACCTGCTTGGTTCGGTGTTCATAGTTCTCGGCATGGGTATGGGCTCGATCCAGTACTCCCTGGTCCTCTTCAGCCTCATCCGGGAACGGCTGCCATCCGCATCCCGTCCAGTCCTTGTGCTGCCGCGCCGACAGGGACGGTTGCTGTTTCGCGGGCGAAGGCGAACCGGTCTGCGTCTGGGAATAGTCTATCTAGGACTGAGCTCGACTTTAGCCATTCACGCCGCGTAGCAAACCGCGTCGGTTAGGCGTTCCACATATGCCCGTGGGACTTTTATCGTGTCGGTCGCTGAACACGACCCGCAAAAAGTCTGCTCCTCCTGGGCCCACAACTCTTTGCGCACCAAGGCGAGCGCATCGGAGAAGGTCGGATCTCTCTTGTGGTACCAGGCCGCCTGCCTAAAAGTACCCGCTGCCTGCACCATCCGGCGATGGGCGAACAAAGTGACCAACGAGAACAGACCCAACAGTGCCGGTGTGGTCCTTCGAATCGCCAAATCCGACCACTGGCGTTGCGTCTCAAATCCCAGGTGCCTGCGCATCTCCTGGAAGGTCACCTCCAACTGCCAGCGCATGACGAACCAGGAGAGGATCTTCTGCGGATCGGCTCTAAGGTCGGTACACAGGAGGGCCTGGGTTTTGAACTCTCCTTCAGGATCACGCACCAACACCCAGCGCAGGGGTACGGCGAACAAGCCCGTGGAGTACCAAACGGCTGTCTCAGAAGCGATCTCGACCATGCGCTCCCCGCTCCCATACCAGTTAGCGATCGTTGTGGGCTTCCAAACGGTGTTCGGGTCTTGGGCCACCTCAGAAAGGTTGGGCAGCCGCTCGCCCTTGAGGCGTGGTCTCCCTCTCTGACCCGGACGTCGTGGCGGAGCCGGTTCGTAAAGGGCGGCATCCAGCCTAAGGCGGGTGATGAAGGTGATCGGATTTCTCAGCTTGCGGCAGCGGTCGAGTAGTTTGAGCGATGCGTAAGCGCGATCGGCGACGGCCACGATCTCGCGCTCCGGGTACCATCGCCTTAGCACCAAGAGCAGCTGCCAGGCCCACTCGGTTATCTTCTTGTGTCGTTTGCCCCGTTTGGCAGCATAACGCTCGGAAGGAGCCAAAACACTAAGGAAAGGCAAAGCCCAAACCCGAGAAGCCCAGGGGATCTCCACCAATAGCATCACGCAAACCCACCGCAGCCCGCTGCTCTTCACGAAGTTTTCGTGGGTAGAGCGCACCGGGTCTCGGTAGACGCCCCTGGCAGCAATCTTCTTTCCGTAGCGTCTCTCCAGGGTCTCGTCGATGCCTACGACCAGAGGATCTCCCTCGGGCACGAACATCTCCACCAGCAACCCCAACAGCACACGGCTCGCCTTTACGCTCGACCAGCTCGCGTGACTGAGTACCCGGTGGTAGCGATGGAACCGTTTCTGTTGGTCCAAGCCCATCGCGCGCAAGGCAGAGCTGACCGTTCGCCGGCCCGGTGTGAGGATCGCGCCCATCAGGAGAACTTGGGCATTTTGCCAGACGCGCTTTGAGAATAGTGGCGCGAACGGGACCAAAAGCCGTATCATCGTGGAAGGTAGGGTACGCACTTCGATCACCTCTTCTTTGGCGGATTGCGGTGACGAGCGTACCCTACCCTTTTCCTTCGCGAATGGCTAAAGTCGAGCTC